>JAPPKP010000078.1 GCA_028819955.1 Rhodospirillaceae bacterium
GAATGTCCACGGCGGAATCCGCATCGGCGTGGACGTGGGCGGCACGTTCACCGACGTGATCCGCCACGACACCGAGACGGGCGCGGTCGAGGTTGCTAAGACCGCGTCCACGCCGCCCGACTTCATCGACGGCATGCTCGCCGGCATCGACGCCGTGGGCGCCAAGCCCGCGGATATCAAGCTCATCAAGATCGGCACAACCATCGCCACCAACACGGTGATCATGCGCACCGGCGCCCGAACGGCTCTGGTGACCACGGCGGGCTTCACCGATGTGCTGCACGCAGCGCGCGCGGCTCGGCCCACGCTCTACGATTCCGACTGGGACCCGGCGCCCGCGCTCGTCGACCGCCGCGACACCATGACCGTCGCCCAGCGCACCACCTACGAGGGCGAGGTGCTGGAGCCCCTCGACGAGGCCGGCTTGCGCGCCATCGCGGCGCGGCTCCGCGAGCGCGGCATCGAGGCGGTGGCGGTGAGCTTCCTGCACAGCTACATCAACGACGCGCACGAGCGCCGTGCGCAGGAAATCCTGGGCGAGGAGCTGCCCGGCGGCTACGTCTGCCGCTCCTCCGACATCCTGCCCGAGATCCGCGAGTTCGAGCGCACCAGCACCACCGTCGCCAACGCCTATCTCGGCCCGGTGCTGGAGCGCTATCTCGCTGCGCTGCTCGCGCGCCTCGAAGGCGTCGGCTACGCGGGGTCGGTCCTCATCACCCATTCCGGCGGCGGCGTCATGTCGATCGAGGCGGCGCGGCGCATCCCCGCCCGCATCTGCCAGTCGGGGCCGGCGGCGGGCGTGATGGCGGGCGCCGCCATCGGGCGGCTTGCCGAGCGGCCGGACGTGATCGTCCTCGACGTGGGCGGAACCAGCGCCGATGTCTCGCTCTCGCGCCGGGGCCGCCCGCTGATCCGCCCCGAGTGGAACATCGAGTTCAACATCGTCATCAGCTTCCCCTCGGTGGATGTCACGGCCATCGGCGCCGGCGGCGGCTCCATCGCCCGCATCGACGAGGGCGGCGTGCTGAAGGTCGGGCCCGACAGCGCCGGCGCATTGCCCGGGCCGGCCTGCTACGGCGAGGGCGGCACCCTGCCCACGGCGACCGACGCCAATCTGGTGCTCGGCCGGCTCGGCGGGGAGACCAGGCTCGCGGGCCGGGTCGCGCTGCACCCGGCGCTGGCCGAGCAGGCCATCGACCGGATCGCGGAGCCATTGGGCTATTCGCGGGCCGAAGCCGCGGCCGGCATTCTTCGCGTCATGCGCGCCAACATGGCGGGTGCGATCCGCCTCATCTCGGTGAAGCGCGGACACGATCCGCGCGACTTCGCGCTGGTCGCCTTCGGCGGCGCCGGGCCCTTGTATGCAGTGGAGCTTGCCCGCGATCTCGGCATCCCCGAGGTGATCGTACCGTTCCGCCCCGGCCTCGGCTCGGCGATGGGCGTGCTGCACGTGGAGGTGCGGCACGACTTCGTGCAATCGATCTTCGCCACCGACGAACGCTTCGATACGGGCGAGATCAACGACGCCTTCGCCGAACTGGAAGCGAGGGCGCTGGCGCGGCTCACGCGCGACGGCGTAGCGGCCGGGGACGTGGTGCTCCGCCGCGAAATCGATGTGCGCTACTATGGCCAGGTCTCGGGCGGCCTGACGCTCTCGGTCAAGGCGGGCGCGCTCGACGACGACGACATCCGCGGGCTCTTCCGCGCGTTTCACGAGCGCCACACCGAGGACTATGGCTACAGCCTGCCGGAGGACCTTGCCGAACTCGAGATCGTCAACGTCCGGGTCGCAGCCGAGGCTCGCGCCACCACCGGCGCGGAGCCCATGTTCGGCGCGAACGGCGCTGCGAGCCCAACTCCGCGCGGGCAGCGGCACATGTACGACGAGGCCGAGGGCTGGGTCGAGGCGCCGGTCTACGAGCGCACCGCGCTCCCTGTCGGCTTCGAGATTCCGGGACCCGCCATCGTCGAGCAGCTGGACAGCACGACGGTGCTCATCCCCGGCTCGAACGCCCGCGTGGATGAGCGCTTCAACCTGATCTGCACGAGCGGGTAGGACCATGCAGCTGGACCCCATCACCTTCGAGGTGCTGCGCAACGCGTTGGGGAGCATGTGCGACGAGGGCAGCGAGATGATCGCCCGCCTCGCCTATGCGCCGACCATCAGCGAGGGCCACGACCACTCCTGCGCGCTGCTTACGGCGGAGGGCCGCCTCGTCGCCCACGGCAACCGCGATCAGGCGCCCCACATCGGCTCCTTCGAGCCCTCCGTGCGGGTGGTGAAGGAGTGGGTCGGCGAGTTCGAGCCCGGCGACATCTACATCTTCAACGACCCCTACACCGGCGGCATCCACTGCAACGACGTGAAGCTGATCCGCCCCATCCATCACGAGGGCCGCCTCGTCGCCTTCAACTCCAGCACCGGCCACTGGCCCGACGTAGGCGGCGCGCTGCCCGGCAGCTTCAACCCGCGCGCGGTGGACTGCTACTCAGAGGGTTTGCGGATGCCGCCGATGCGGCTCTTCCACGACGGCGAGCTCGACCGCACGGTGATGACGCTGATCGAGTACAACATGCGCACCGGGCGCGAGCGCATCGCCGACATCCACGCCCAGCGGCAGGCGGGATCGCTGATCGAGGACCGCCTGCTGGAGCTTTACGACCGGCACGGGGCGGAGACCGTCGAGGCGCTGTTCGAGGATATCTTCGACTACACCGAGGAGCGCTTCCGCGCCCAGGTGGCGCTGTTGCCCGACGGCGAGTACGAGTTCGAGGATTTCTCGGACAAGGACATCATGCACCCCGAGCACCCGCGCATCCGGGTGCACTGCCGGCTCACCGTCGAGGGCGACCGGGCGAGCTTCGATTTTCGGGAGAGCGACGCGGCGCCGGTCGGGCCTTTCGGCTTCCCCCGTGCCTCGCTGGAGACCGCAGTCTTCGACGGCACGCTCCACTGCTTCCCGCAGCTTGCGCCGCTCAACCATGGCCTCAGCCGGGCGGTCGAGGTGCTGTCCGTACCGGGGAGCTGCGTCCACATCGAGGAGCCGACGCCGGCGTCCGGCTACGCGAGCGGGGCTTACGAGAAGGTCGCCGCCGTCACCATGGCCTGCTGGGCTGCGGCCTTCCAGGACGTGAACCCCAAGCGCATGTACGCCGCCGGCATCAACCTCGCGAACCTCTGCATCGGCGGCGTGCATCCCAAGACCGGCAAGCACTACGTCAACTACCTCTGGAACGAGGGCGGCCAGG
>JAPPKP010000256.1 GCA_028819955.1 Rhodospirillaceae bacterium
ACGTGATCGCGGCCATGATCGAGACGCCGGGCCCGGTGATCGCCGACATCCTCGTTGACAAGGAAGAAAACGTCTTTCCGATGATCCCGGCCGGCGCCGCGCATTACGAGATGAAGCTAGGGCCGGAGCACGGCGAGCTCGAAGAGCGCTCGGAAGACGGGATGGTGCTCGTCTAGGCCCCCCTCACGCAGATCGAGCCGATCCATGACGGACGACGCCGAGCGCCGCACGCTTTCCGTGCTCGTGGAGAACGAGCCCGGCGTGCTGGCGCGCGTCATCGGGCTGTTCTCAGGCCGCGGCTACAACATCGAGAGCCTGACCGTCGCCGAGGTCGAGCACGACAAGCGCCTCTCGCGTATCAACCTCGTGACCTCGGGCTCGCCCATGGTCATCGAGCAGATCAAGGCCCAGCTCGACCGCCTCGTGCCGATCCACAAGGTTTCCGACTTGGGCAGCGAGGGCCCCTACATCGAGCGCGAGCTCGCGCTGATCAAGGTCGTCGGCACCGGCGAGAAGCGGGTCGAATCGCTCCGGATCGCGGACATCTTCCGCGCCCACGTGGTCGACAGCGAAATCGACTCGTTCGTGTTCGAGATGACCGGGAACGGCGGCAAGATCGACGCCTTCATCCGGCTGATGACGCCGCTCGGGCTGACCGAGATCTCGCGCACTGGCGTGGTCGCGATCACGCGGGGCAAGGGGTCGATCTGACGCGGCCTAGGTCGCACGCAACGCCAACTTGGGAGAGCACGATGCGGGTCTACTACGATCGCGATGCCGATCTGAATCTGATCAAGTCGAAGAAGGTCTCGATCATCGGCTACGGCAGCCAAGGCTTCGCGCACGCGAACAACCTGAAGGAGAGCGGGGTCGAGAACGTCGCCGTCGGCCTCAGGCCGGGCTCCGCAAGCGCGGCGAAGGTCGAGGCCGCAGGGCTCACGGTCATGGATATCGAGGAGGCCGCGCGCTTCGGCGATGTCGTGATGGTGCTCACCCCGGACGAGCTGCAGCGCCAGCTCTACGCCGACGTGCTGCACGGCTCCATGAAGGAAGGCGCGGCACTGGCCTTCGCCCACGGGCTCAATATCCACTTCCGACTGATCGAGCCCCGGCCCGATCTCGACGTCTTCATGGTGGCGCCCAAGGGACCCGGGCACACCGTGCGCTCGGAATATCAGCGGGGCGGCGGCGTGCCCTGCCTGCTCGCGCTGGCGCGCGACCCCTCGGGCAACGCGAAGGAAATCGGCCTTTCGTACGCGTCAGGCATTGGCGGCGGCCGCGCCGGCATCATCGAGACCAGCTTCCGCGAGGAGGTCGAGACCGATCTCTTCGGCGAGCAGGTGGTGCTCTGCGGCGGCCTCACGTCCCTGATCACCGCCGCCTGGGAGACCCTGGTGGACGCCGGCTACGCGCCGGAGATGGCCTATTTCGAGTGTCTGCACGAGGTCAAGCTGATCGTCGACCTGATGTACGAGGGTGGCATCGCCAACATGCGCTACTCGATTTCCAATACCGCGGAGTATGGCGACTACACGCGCGGGCCGCGGGTGATCGACGACGCGACGCGGGAGCGCATGAAGACGATTCTTGCGGATATCCAGAACGGCCGGTTCACCACCGAGTGGATGACCGAGAACGCTGCAGGCCAGTCCTCCTTCAAGGCGATGCGCGCGCGTGCCGCCGAGCACCCGCTGGAGGAGGTGGGCGAGCGTCTCCGTGCCATGATGCCGTGGATCGCCGAGGCCCGGCTGGTCGACCGCAGCAAGAATTGACGGGGCTCGGCACAAGCAGGGGCATCATCGCAAGGCGACAAATTCGTTGCTTCGCCCAAGAGGTTGGGCGTACAAGTCTCCAGAACCCGGGCGGCGAATCGATTTCGTGCCGCGCCGGAGGGTTGCCCATGTCGTGCGAATGGGGTCGAGGGCTATGGTCCGATGACGGTGCCTACGGAGACTAAGCCGGCGGGCACGCTCCAATTGCGCGGCGCTGCGGCTACGGCACGTTCCACCCTACGCGGGCTTCGACTTAGCTGCCCCTGAGCGGTTCGCCGTGCGCGATCGGCCGACCGACCAGGGGAGTGCGATGATAGTCGTAGCCGCCGGGGTGAAGGGATGCCCGTTATGACCGAGACAGGGAACAGAGTTCGAATATTCGATACGACGATGCGCGACGGCGAGCAGTCGCCGGGCGCGTCGATGAACCTTGAGGAGAAGCTCCGGATCGCCGAGATCCTCGAGGAGATGAGGGTCGACGTGATCGAGGCCGGCTTCCCCATCGCGTCCAACGGCGATTTCGAGGCAGTCCGCGAGGTCGCCAAGGTGGTGACCGAGAGCACCGTGTGCGGCCTGGCCCGTGCCGGGCGGCGGGACATCGACCGCGCGGCCGAGGCGCTCGCGCCGGCCAAGGCCGGCCGCATCCACACCTTCATCTCGACCAGTCCGCTGCACATGCGCGTCAAGCTGCAGATGGAGCCTGAGGACGTGCACGCGGCGGTGATCGACAGCGTGAGCTATGCCCGCAAGTTCACCGACGATGTCGAGTGGTCCTGCGAGGACGGCTCGCGCACCGAGCACGACTTCCTCTGCCGCTGCGTGGAATCGGCGATCAAGGCCGGCGCCGGCACCATCAACATCCCCGACACCGTGGGCTACGCGGTGCCGGAGGAGTTCGCGGCGCTGATCGGCATGCTCTTCGACCGGGTGCCCAACATCGACAAGGCCGTGCTCTCGGTCCATTGCCACAACGACCTTGGGCTTGCCGTCGCCAACTCGCTCAGCGCCGTGCAGGCGGGCGCACGGCAGGTGGAGTGCACCATCAACGGGCTCGGTGAGCGCGCCGGCAACGCCGCGATGGAAGAGATCGTCATGGCGTTGCGCACGCGCAACGATCTCCTGAGCTACGAGACCGGTATCAAGACCGAGAACATCATGCGCGCCTCGCGCATGGTCTCCGCGGTCACCGGCTTCGTGGTGCAGCCGAACAAGGCGGTCGTGGGCGCCAATGCCTTCGCCCACGAAGCGGGCATTCACCAGGACGGCGTTCTCAAGGACGCGCAGACCTACGAGATCATGACGCCCGAATCGGTCGGCCTCGTGCAGTCGACGCTCGTCATGGGCAAGCATTCGGGCCGGCACGCCTTCCGGGAGAAGCTGCGGAGCTTGGGCTATACCGAGCTGGGCGACAACGCGCTTCAGGAAGCGTTCGTGCGTTTCAAGGACCTCGCCG
>JAPPKP010000196.1 GCA_028819955.1 Rhodospirillaceae bacterium
ATCCACGTCTTCGGCATGAACATCCAGACCACCATCATGAGCGAGAGGCACCCCGACTTCCGCGAGGGCGATGCCTTCCTGGACAACGACCCCTACGGCGGCAACAGCCATGCGGCCGATCACACGATCCTGGTGCCGGTGTTCCACGAGGGCGAGCATTTCTTCACGGTCGGCATCAAGGCCCACCAGGCGGACGTGGGCAACAGCCAGCCGACCACCTACTTCGCCGCAGCCACCGACGTCTACCACGAAGGCGCGCTGATCTTCCCCTGCGTTCAGGTGCAGAGCGACTATCGCGATATCGACGACATCGTCCGCATGTGCCGACGCCGAATCCGGGTGCCCGACCAGTGGTTCGGCGACTATCTCGCCGCCATCGGGGCTGCACGGATCGGCGAGCGCCGGCTCAAGGAGTTTCTCGGCAAATACGGTGCCGAGGCTGTGCGCGCCTTCATCCAGGAGTGGCTCGACTATTCCGAGCGGCGCGCCAGAGAGTCGATCAAGGCGCTGCCCAGCGGGCGGCTCGAGAACGAAGGCTGCCACGACCCGATCCAGCCGTTCCTGCCCGACGGCATCCCGATCAAGGTGACCATCGACATCGACGGCGAGGCCGGCTTCATCACGGTCGATCTGCGCGACAACCCCGATTGCGTCGACGCCGGCATGAACCTCACCCGCGTCACCTCGACCATGGCGGCGGCCCAGGCGGTCTTCGCCTGCCTCGATTCCGACATCCCGCACAACGCGGGCAGCTTCCGCCGGCTGGAGGTGCTGCTCCGGGAGAACTGCGTGGTCGGCATTCCGCGCTTCCCGCACAGCTGCTCGGTCGCCACCACCAACATGACCGACATGATCATCAACCTGATCCAGTCGGCGTTCGCCAAACTCGGCGACGGCTACGGCTTCAGCCAGGGCAACTTCTGCAACGGCGCGGGCACCGGTGTCTGCTCGGGCAAGGACTGGCGGCGGGACGGCGCGCCCTACGTCAACCAGATGTTCATGTCGGCCGGCGGCATGGCGGCCTCGGCCGAGACCGACGGCATGCACGGCCTGGTCAACCCGGTGAGCGTCGGCCTGGTCTACCGCGATAGCATCGAGGTGAACGAGCAGCGCTTCCCGTTCCAGGTCGATAGCGTGCGCGCGCTGGTGGACTCGTGCGGCGCCGGCCGCCGGCGCGGCGGGCCTGCATCGGAGGTGATCTTCGGCCCGCGACACGACCCGATGCTGGTCATCAACATCTGCAACGGCCTCACCATCCTGCCCCAGGGCGTGCGCGGCGGCCTGCCCTCGCAGGCGGGCTATCAGGCGAAGATCGCAGCCGACGGCACGCACGAGGTCTATGAGACCGACGCCTACTGCCACCTGGAGGCGGGCTCCAAGCTGCACGCCATCGACAACGGCGGGGGCGGCTACGGCGACCCGCTGGAGCGCGAGCCCGAGCGCGTGCTCGACGACGTGAACGAGCGCTACGTCTCCCGCGCCAAGGCTGCGGCCCTCTACGGCGTGGTGATCGTGGGCGCGGAGGAGGACGACGACCTCGCCGTCGATCAAGCGGCGACCGAGGCGCTTCGCCGCGAGCGGCTGGGCAACGGCCAACAACGGGCGAAGGCAAGTTAAGTTGTTGCCAGCGCCCGATGGCGCCGGGCCAGGAAGACCACGATTGCTGCGTTCAGTACGTTGAAGGCGACCGCGTTGATGAATGACGCGGTGTAGGAGCCGGTCAGGTCGTAGAGCGCGCCGGCCATCCAGCCGCCGAGCGCCATCCCTGCGAACGTAAACAGCATCGCCCAGCCGACCCGGCGGCCTGCCTCGTGCGCGGGGAAGAACGTCCGGATGATGATGGTGTAGGACGGCACGATCCCGCCCTGGGAGAGGCCGAAGACGGCCGAGACCACGAAGAGCAGCGTAAGTGTGTCGGCGCCGAGGAAGGCGGCCAGCGCGAGCGCCTGCAGGACGGAACCCAGCAGCAGCGTGCGCAGCCCGCCGATCCGGTCCGAGATGAAGCCGGAGCCGATGCGGCTCACGATGCCGGTACCGAGCATGACCGAGAGCATCGCGGCGCCGTGCTGGGCGGCGTATCCGAGATCGGTGACGTGGGCGACGATGTGCACCTGCGGTGCCGCCATCGCGACGCAGCAGCCGAGCCCGGCGGCGCAGATCAGGCATTGAAGCGTGCCGGGGGCGACGCCCAGCGGCCTGCCTGCGCCCGGTGCTGCGAGCGCCGCCTGCGCCGCGATCAGCGAGGCCGGCTTGCGGTAGAGCAGCGCGACGAGCGGCAGCATGACCACAGCCATGAGAATGGCGATCAGGACGAAGGTCTCGCGCCAGCCCCGCGCATCGAGCGAGGCCTGGACGATGGGCGGCCAGAGCGCGCCGGCGAAGTAGGTTCCGGTAATCACGATCGCGACGGCGAGCCCCCGCCGCCGGGTGAACCAGTGCGAGATGTCGGCGGCCATCGGGGCGAAGAGGGCGGAGGTGCCGAGCAGGCCGGACAGCACCCCGAGCGAGACGCAGAACTGCCAGAACTCCTCGGCGAAGGCGGCGCCCGCCATGCCGGCGGGCAGTCCGACGCATCCGATCAGGGCCGGCACCAGCACGCCGAAGCGGTCGGCGAGGCGGCCCATCACCACGCCGCCGATCCCGCCGACGATCATGAACATGAAGTATGGAAGGGATGCGACACCGCGCCCCACGCCGAACTCGATCGAGACCGGCTTGAGGACCACGATGATCCCGTACATGGCGGCGCCGCCCATGGTCACGAGCACCAGGGAGGTGATCAGGCGAACCACCGGGTAGATGGAGGGCGCCGCGCCCGGCATCGTGCGGTCGGTCTCGCTCATGTATCGTCCACGTGGCGGCCGCCCACGCGCAGGGTGGCGTCGGTTGCGCACGCTATACCATGCGTCCGGCGGCCGGGCGAGGCGGCGCGGCCCGCGTGGAGGCCAAGGGAGAGAAGACGGGCGATGTTCCTGAAAGCGCTGCAGGCCCGCAACCGGGTGTTCCTCGAAGCGGCCGTCGCGCTGCACCGGGCCGGCCACGTGCCTGCCGGCGCTTACCTGCTCGACCTCGATACGATGACCGAGAACGCGCGCCTGATGAACGCCGAGGCGGCGCGGCTCGGCCTCGACGTGCTGGCGATGACCAAGCAGATCGGCCGCAACCCGCCGGCGCT
>JAPPKP010000439.1 GCA_028819955.1 Rhodospirillaceae bacterium
GCGAAGGCCACGTCCTCGGGCACCGCCGGGTTCAGGTGGTGGCAGACCATGATCATGTCGAGGTGTTCGTCGAAAGTGTTCCGCGTGTAGGGGTTGGTGGGGTTGGTGGAGGACGGCAGGCAATTGGGCTCGCCGGTGATGCGGATGATGTCCGGCGCGTGGCCGCCGCCAGCGCCTTCGGCGTGATACATGTGGATGGTGCGGCCCCTGATGGCGGCCAGCGTCTCCTCCAGAAAGCCGCTCTCGTTCAGCGTGTCGGTGTGGAGCTGGACCTGAAAGTCCATCTCGTCGGCGACGTCGAGGCAGGTATCGATCGCCGCCGGCATGGCGCCCCAGTCCTCGTGGATCTTGAGCCCCATGCATCCGCCGGTGATCTGGTCCACCAGCGAGAGCGGCTTGGCCGAGTTGCCGCGCCCGAGGAAGCCGAAATTGATCGGCCAGGACTCGGCCGCCTGCAGCATCTTGCCGACGTTCCAGGCGCCACCACAGTCGATGCCGACGGTGATCGGCCCGAGCGAGCCGCCCAGCATCGTCGTGACCCCGCTCGAGATCGCGTGCTCGCAGAGCTGCGCGCTGTCGAAGTGGACGTGGACGTCGATGCCGCCGGGCGTCGCGATCAGCCCTTCCGCATCGCGCACCGTGGTCGCAGCACCACAGAGCAGCACGGGGTCAACCCCGTCCATCACCGCCGGGTTGCCGGCCTTGCCGACGCCCGCGATGAGGCCCTCCTTGATCCCGATATCGCCCTTGACGATACCCAGGACGGGATCGATCACGACCGCGTTGGAGATCAGAAAGTCGAGCGAGCCCCCGGCGCTGTCGAGCCCGGCGACGAGGCCGATGCCGTCCCGCAACGTCTTGCCGCCGCCGTGCAGGCATTCTTCCCCCGGCACGCCGTGGTCGTGCTCGATCTCGGCCAAGAGCTCGCTGTCGCCGAGCCGCACGCAGTCGCCGGTCGTGGGCCCGTAGAGCGCCGCGTACTCCGCCCTGCTCATCCGTGCCATCGCTCAAGCTCCCTTGAAGCCGCGGGCGCGGGCGCGGGCCAGCGCCTCCTGCTTGACGCTCTCGGAGCGCCGCGAGCCCTGGGTGAGATCGTTCAGCCCCACCATCTCGCCGCTGCCGCCGAACTCGACCAGGGTCACCTCTTTGGTTTCCCCCGGCGCGAAACGAACCGCCGTGCCGGCAGGGATGTCCAGGCGCATGCCGAAGGAGGCAGCGCGGTCGAAGTCGAGATGCCGGTTCACCTCGAAAAAGTGATAGTGGCTGCCGATCTGCACCGGCCGGTCGCCGGTGTTGGTGACCGCGACCGTGGCGGTGGGCCGGCCTGCGTTGATCTCGATCTCGCCGTCGGCCGGGATGATCTCGCCGGGCCGCACACTCTCGTCCCGCGCCTTCTCGCCGGGGCGGATCGGATCGTGGACCGTCACCAGCTTGGTGCCGTCGGGGAAGGTGCCCTCCACCTGCAGCACCGGCATCATCTCGGCGACGCCCGGCATCACGTCGTCGGTGGTAAGGATGGTCGCGCCATGCTCGATCAGCTCGGCTACCGAGCGTCCGTCACGCGCGCCTTCCAGGATTTCGTCGCTGATCAGCGCTACCGCCTCAGGGTGATTGAGGGCGAGTCCGCGGGCGCGGCGCTTTCGCGCGAGTTCGGCGGCGGTGTAGATCGTCAGCCGCTCCATCTCGGTCGGTGTCAACAGCATCGTGGGCCACCCTGGTCAGTTGCTGAAGAGTCGGACCGCCGCTTCCTCGTGGCGGGCGGCGGCGACATCGGCGAGCGGCGCGTAGGAGCGTACCTCATCGAGGTTGGGCGCCGGCTGCGCCAGGAGCGCCGCCATTCGGGGCCTGAGCCCACGCAGCATGATCTGCCCGTCGAGGTGACCGATCAAGCCGAGCCTGAGCGCGGCACCCAGGATCATTGCGCAGTGTCCGTGCAGGCTCACCGCCTCGGCACGGGCGAGGTCGAGGCCCGCACCCTTGAGCACCACGCCCTGCACCACGGCAAGATGGCCTTGTGCGGAGCCGGTGCGAAGCCGCGTGCGATACGCTGCCGCGCCGGGTGTCTCCATGCGCGCGTGGACGCCGAGCAGCGCGGCACCTCCCTTGCGTGAGCCCTCGCGCAGCTCGCGCGGCAGCGTCATCGCCTCCTGCAGGGCGTCGATCTCGGCAACTGCCGGCCAGTCCGGGCAGGCTTCGTGGGCGGCGGCGAGGAAGGCACGCTCGGCCGTGGCCCAGCGGTCCATCACCTGGTCGGTGAGGAACTCTTCGAGGCCGGCGGTGTCAGCCACGATGCCATCAGCGTAGAGCGTCTCCAGCCCGAGCGAGAACGACACAGCCCCGCTCGGGAAGAAGCTGTCGCCGAACTGCAGCGCCGCGAGATCGGCACCCGCGCCGTGCTGGGTCTCGCTCATCGCCTTATCCACTAGGTGCGTGCCTCCAGTGCCGGGCCTTACCCTTGCCTGTCACCTTACTAGCCGCTCCGGTGGAGGCGAAAGCCTGTTGTCACGGGCTACCCCCGCCGTCATGGTCCACTGGGCAGGCACCGGCGAGAGCGGGAGGTAACGATGGCGGTGGAAGAGCGGTACGACATCCTCTTCACGGGCGGCACGGTGATCGACGGCACAGGTGCTGCGCGCCAGCGCGCCGATGTCGCCGTCTCGGCCGACCGCATCGCCGCCGTCGGCGATCTGGCCGGCGCAGAGGCCACGCGCACCATCGATGCAACCGGGCGTATCGTCTCCCCCGGCTTCATCGATGCCCACACCCACGACGACAACCTGCTGTTGGTCGATCGTGACATGACACCCAAGACCAGCCAGGGCGTCACCGCCGTGATCGCCGGCAACTGCGGGGTGAGCCTCGCGCCGCTCACGCCGGGGCGCCCTACGCCGCCGCCGCTGGACCTGCTGGGCGGACCCGCCGACTTCCGCTATCCCTGCTTCGCCGACTACGTGGCGGCGCTCGACGAAGCACCGCCCGCCGCCAACGCAGGCCTTCTGGTCGGCCACTCGGCGCTCCGTCTCGACACCATGGACGACGTCGACCGCCCGGCCACGACCGTCGAGATCGACGCCATGCGCGAACGGCTGGCCGAGGGCATGGAGGCCGGGGCCCTGGGCTTCAGCACCGGGCTCATCTACGGCCCCAACAAGGCGGCGACCACCGACGAGG
>JAPPKP010000261.1 GCA_028819955.1 Rhodospirillaceae bacterium
GGCGCAAACCGTTACGAAGTGGGCGACGCCGTCTGCGCGCTCACCCACGGCGGCGGCTACGCCGAATACTGTGTCGCGCCGGAGACGCAGACGCTCCCGGTCCCCAAGGGGCTCTCTGTTGTCGACGCCGCGGGCCTGCCCGAGACCTGCTTCACGGTCTGGACCAATGCCTTCGAGCGCGCTCGGCTCCGCGCCGGCGAGCGGCTGCTCGTGCACGGCGGCAGCAGTGGCATCGGCACCACCGCAATCCAGATCGCGTCCGCGCTGGGCGTCCGCGTCTTCGCCACCGCCGGCTCGGCGGAGAAATGCGCCGCCTGCGAAGGTCTCGGGGCCGAGCGGGCGATCGACTACCGCAACGAAGATTTCGTCAGCGTGGTGAAGGAGATAACCGGCGGTGAGGGTGTCGATGTTGTGCTCGACATGGTGGGCGGCAGCTACGTCCAGCGTAATCTGGCAGCGCTCCGGCCCGAGGGCCGGCTGGCGCAGATCGCCTTTCTCGAAAGCTCGAAGTGCCAGCTCGACCTCAACGCGCTGATGCGCAAACGGCTCACCATCGTGGGTTCCACGCTCAGGCCCCAAAGCGTGGAGAGCAAGGCCCGCATCGCGGCCGCGTTGGAGGAGACCGTCTGGCCGCTCATCGAAGCAAGACTGGTGCGGCCGGTCATCGACACCCGGCTTCCGCTCGACCAGGCGGCGGCGGCCCACGCCCGCATGGAGGCAGGCCAGCACATCGGCAAAATCCTGCTGCAGCGCCCGCAAGGGTAAAGCTCGGTGAATTGCGGCTTTGCGCTCCTAACATCAAGGCGATATACCGACCGCCTTACGCGTGGCTGCGGGCGATGATGCCGACCGCGGCACGGTCGCGTGTGGGCATCGGTGGAAGGAACACATAAGATGGCCGAGTTGCTGATGCCCAAGGCCACGGCGGTGTGGCTGATCGACAACACCACGCTCACGTTCGATCAGATCGCGGCGTTCTGCGAGCTGCATCCGCTTGAAGTGCAAGGCATCGCCGACGGGGAGGTCGCTATCGGCATTCGCGGCCTCGATCCTGTCGCCAACGGGCAGGTCAGCCGCGAGGAAATCCAGCGCTGCGAAGGGGATTCCTCCCTGCGGCTGGAGGCCACGGGCGCGGCCTCGGCGGTTCCACAGCGCGCCCGGCGCGCACGCTACACGCCGGTCAGCAAGCGACAGGACCGTCCCAACGCCATCGCCTGGCTGCTCAAGAACTATGATGAGCTGAGCGACGCGCAGATCGGCAAGCTGCTTGGCACCACCAAGGCGACGATCAGCGCCGTGCGCGAGCGGACTCATTGGAACACGCCCAACATCACGCCGCAGGACCCGATCCTGCTGGGAATCTGTACCGAGGCGGAGCTTCTCGATGCGGTGCGAAAAGCCCGCGCCAGGGCGGAGCGGGCGGCGGCGCGGGACGAGAAGGCAGCCCAGGCCGCCGCTGCGACCTCAGCCGCAGCCGCAACGGAGCCCGAGGCATCGCCGGCTCAGCCGGTCGATGATGTCTCGTCGTCTGGTACCGAAGCCGGCCCGCCCGAATCCGGCCCTTCCGATCCCGGCTTGACGGGCGAGGGCAGCGGGCCCGCAGACGTATTGCAGCCGGAAGCGGCCGACTAACTGCGTAGGACGGCCGCGCTGCGCTGTGCCGGCCTCGGGACCGGCCGTAGCGGGAGTCATCAATACAGGGGAAGGAACGGCCATGCTCATCGGCGTTCCCAAGGAGACCAAGGTTCACGAGTACCGCGTCGGCATTCCGCCCGGCGGCGTGCGCGAGCTCGTGCAGCACGGCCATAGGGTCATGGTTGAGAAGGACGCAGGGACCGAGATTGGGCTCCTCGACGCGCACTACGAACGCGCCGGTGCCCAAATAGTGGATGACGTAACGGAAATCTTCGGCGCCGCCGAGATGATCGTGAAGGTGAAGGAGCCTTCGCCGGACGAGTGCACAATGCTGCGGACCGACCAGGTGCTCTTCACCTATCTCCACCTCGCGGCCGATGCCGCCCAGACCGACGCCCTGATCGGTTCCGATTGCATCGCCATCGCCTACGAGACCGTGACGGATGCGCACGGCGGGCTGCCGCTGCTCGCGCCGATGAGCGAGGTCGCGGGCCGCATGTCGATCCAGGCCGGCGCCCATTGCCTGGAGAAGGAACAAGGGGGCCGTGGCGTCCTGCTCGGCGGCGTCCCCGGTGTGCCGCCCGCCGACGTGGTAATCCTGGGTGGCGGCGTGGTGGGCACGCATGCAGCCCGCATGGCTGTCGGCATGGGGGCGCAGGTCACGATCATAGACCGCTCTATCCCGCGCCTCCGCCAGCTGGAAGAGATTTTTGGGGCGAGCGCCACGACCGTCTACTCGACCGTCCACGCCATCGAAGAGACCGTGAACGACGCCGATCTCGTGATCGGCGCGGTTCTCATCGTCGGCGCCGCCGCGCCCAAGCTGGTGCGCCGCGACATGCTGGATCACATGCGCCGCAACGCCGTTGTGGTCGATGTTGCGATCGACCAGGGCGGCTGCTTCGAGACCAGCCGGCCGACCACCCATGCCGACCCCACCTACAAGGTGTCCAACGTTCTGCATTACTGCGTCACCAACATGCCGGGTGCCGTCGCCCGCACCTCGACGTTCGCGCTCAGCAACGCGACGCTGCCCTTCGTGCTCGCTCTCGCGGGGAAAGGCTGGCGGCAGGCCATGCACGACGATGCTCACCTCATGCACGGACTCAATGTCTGCCAGGGGCGCGTCACCCATGAGGCCGTCGCGCTCGACCTCGGCCACGACTACCTCGCGCCGGAGCGCGCACTCGCCGCCTAGCCCGGTGCCCAGAACCGACGAGAATCGGGAGATTGTGATGACTGCAACGCTCACTCACTGGATCAACGGCGCCGCCGTGCCCGGCGGCTCTGCGCGCTTCGGCGATGTCTACAACCCGGCTGCCGGCGAGGCGGTCGCGCGCGTGCCCTTCGCCAACCCCGACGAGGTGGATAGCGCCGTACAGGCGGCGGCGGAGGCCGCGGCCGGCTGGGCCGCGACGCCCCCAATCCAGAGGGCACGGGTGATCTTCGCGTTCAAGGAGCTGGTCGAGAGCCGCAAGGAGGATCTGGCCCGGGTGGTGACGCGCGAGCACGGCAAGGTGCT
>JAPPKP010000070.1 GCA_028819955.1 Rhodospirillaceae bacterium
GTCCAGGACATGGGGCGCCGCGGCGGCCAGGCCTTGGGTATTCCTCCCTCCGGCGCGCAGGACGGCCTCGCGCTCAGGATCGCGAATCTGCTCGTCGGCAACCCGCCGGGAGGGCCGCTGGTCGTGCGCGACGACCCCGGCGCGGCGGGGCTGGAGATGACTCTCGGGCGACTGCAGCTCAGGGCCCTTCAGGACCACGTGCTGGCGCTCACCGGCGCGGACACCGGCGCGACCGTGGACGGCGAGGCGGTGCCCTGCTGGAAGAGCTTCGTGCTGCGCGAGGGCCAGACGCTTGCCTGCGGCCTCGCACAGAGCGGCGCGCGGGCCTATCTCGCGGTTCACGGCGGCATCGACGTGCCGCTCTACCGGGGCAGCCGTGCGACCCATGTCAGTGGCGGCTTCGGCGGGCTGGAGGGGCGCCCGCTCGCGTCAGGCGACCGCCTGCCGGTGGGCACGGCGACGGCAGCGTCGGCGGACATCGCCGGGCGCCGGCTGCGGCCCGACCTAGTGCCCAGCTACGCGCCGCCCATGGAGGTGCGTACGGTCGCCGGACCCGAGGAGCATCACTTCACGGCGGAGAGCGTCGAGGCCTTCTACGCCACCGCCTGGAAGCTCAACCCCAAGGCGGACCGCACAGGGATGCGCTTCATCGGGCCGGAGCTCTCCTTCAAGCCGGGGCGCCCGCACTACCTGATCGAGGACGCGGGCAAGGACCCCTCCAACATCGTCATCGACCCCGGCGCGCCGGTGGGCACGGTGCAGGTGCCGTCCGGCGTCGAGCCGATCGTGCTCTGCGTCGATTCACCCAGCATCGGCGGCTACGCGCGGATCGCTATCGTGATCACCACCGACATGGCGCGCATCGGGCAGGTCCGCCCTTTCGAGGAGACCCGTTTCGTCCGCATCTCGCACGAGGAGGCGGTGGCGGTCCTCGCCGAGCAGGAAGCACTGATCGCGGACCCGGACATCATCATCTGACGAACAGAGGGGGACATGACATGCAGCGAGCGATGGACATCAACAGCGACGTAGGCGAGAGCTTCGGCAACTACTCCTTCGGCGCCGATGCCGAGATCATTCCGCACCTCTCTTCGGTCAACGTGGCCTGCGGCTTCCACGCGGGCGACCCCGTGCACATGGAGCGCACGGTGACGCTGGCAAAGGACAACGACGTTGCCGTCGGTGTGCACTGGGGCCTGCCGGACGTCAACGGTTTCGGTCGGCGCGAGATGAAAATCTCGACCGACGAGGCGCGCTGCCTCACGCTCTACCAGATCGGCGCGCTGCGCCAGATCGCGTCATCGGTGGGCGCCACCATCGACCACCTGGTCCCCCACGGCGCGCTCTACCCGATGCTGGCGCGGGACGAGAAGATCGGCGGCGCCATGGTCGATGCCATCAACAGCGTGGGCGAGCCCTGGGTGCTCTACTGGCCGACCCCGCTGGAGCGGCACCGCTTCTACGAGATCGCCGGGCGCGAAGGCATCCCCATCATCCACGAGATCTGCATCGACCTCGATTACCGCGCCGACGGCTCGCTGATCGTCGAGCGGGTGAAGCAGGCCAGAGACCCCGCTTACATCGCCGACCGGGTCCAGCGCTTCGTCGAGGAGAGCAAGCTGCGCACCGTCGACGACACCGACCTGGAGTTCGAGGCGCAGGCGATCCTGCTCCACGGCGACGGCCCCAACGCGACCGAGGTGGTGAGCGCGGTGCGGACGACGCTCGAGCGCATGCAGGTCGCCGTGCAGCCCGCGAGCACGCTGGTGCACTGAGCCGCCTTTCTCAAGCCGGCCGCCAGGTGTCGCTGAGCCGGTAGCCCTCCGGCCAGGGGTCGCGCGGGTCGAGATGGAGCTGGGTCGTCCCGGTCAGCCAGGCGCGACCGGAGACCGAGGGGAGGATCGCCGAGCGCCCGCCCACCGTCGTTTCCCCCTCGATGCGGCAGTCGAAGACGGAATCGATGATCGACACGCCGCGAAAGCGCTCACCCACTCCGAGCGCGCGCCTCGCGTGCAGCACCGCCATGCGCGCGGAGCAACCTGTGCCCGTCGGGCTGCGGTCGATCTTGCCCGGCCGGATCACCACCGCGTTGCGACCGGTCGCCACGCCATCGACCTGCTGGATCGGCGCCGCGATCTGGCAGAACGAAATGTGGCGCCAGTCGAGGTTCTCGGGATGGGAGAAGCCAAGCTGCTCGTTGGCGGCACGGGTGATCCGGATGCCCGTCTCGACGATGTCCCGCGCCTCGTCGGGGCTGAGCGCGAAGCCGAGCGCAGCTGAGTCCACCAGCACGAAGCTGTCGCCGCCGTAGGCGGTGTCCGCGGTGAGCGTGCCGAGCCCCTCGACTTCGAGGCTCGCCCCGAGTCGCGCAGCGAAGGACGCCACGTTGTGGACGCGGACCGAGTCGACCCTCCCTTCGCTGCAGGCGGCGTGCACCCGGATGACACCGCCGGGGGCTTCGAGAGTCATCACCGTTTCGGGCTCGGTCATGGGCAGGATGCCGGTCTCCAGCAGCACCGTGGCGACGCAAAGGCTGTTGGAGCCCGACATGGGCGGCGTGTCCTCTGGCTCCATGATGATGAAGCCCATGTCGGCCCGAGGATCCTTGGGCGGCACCAGCAGGTTGACGTGGCGGAAGACCCCGCCGCGCGGCTCGTTCAACACGAAGCGGCGGAGCGATTGGTCGCGGGCGATGAAGCGCGATTGCTCCCAGAGCGTGTCGCCGGGCGGCGGCGCCACCCCGCCGACGATGACATCGCCCACCTCGCCCTCTGCGTGGCAGCCGACGATATGCACCAGGCGCCGCGATTGCATGGTTCAGCCTAAGGCGCCGTTGTCACCGGCCCGCTTCCGACGCAGGTCATTCGCCCGGCCCGCTGGAGCGAAAAACCCCGGCGCCCGCAGTCCTGGGCGCCGGGGTTTAGATGTACTACAGAGAGCCTGAAGCGGTGTCGCTCCCCTACTCCGCGGCCATCTTCTGCGGCTCGGGAATGCCGTCGACGGGGCAGCCCGTGACGCCGATCGAATCCCGCGTAATGGACTCGACCATCTGCTGCGCCCGGCGCGGGTCCTGCACCCAGGTGCGGTAGAATTCGAACGGGCACTCGGCCACGCCCTTGTCGCCGTCGCCCGAGGCATAGACGCCGG
>JAPPKP010000255.1 GCA_028819955.1 Rhodospirillaceae bacterium
CCATCTTCTTGGCGTCGCCGAAGAGCATCATCGTGTTGTCCCGGTAGAACACCGGATTGTCGATACCTGCGTAGCCCGGCGCCAGCGAGCGCTTGACGAACAGCACGGTCCTGCAGAGCTCGACATCGAGGATCGGCATGCCCGCGATGGGGCTCTGCGGGTCGGTCTTCGCCACCGGATTGACCACGTCGTTGGCGCCGATCACGAGGGCCACATCGGTGTTGGGCAAGTCGCTGTTGATGTCCTCCAGCTCGAAGACCTCGTCGTAGGGAACGTTGGCCTCGGCCAGCAGCACGTTCATGTGGCCCGGCATGCGGCCCGCCACCGGGTGGATGGCGTAGCGGACATCGACGCCTTCCTTCTGAAGCAGGCCGGCCATCTCGCGTATGGCGTGCTGGGCCTGGGCGACGGCGAGGCCGTAGCCCGGCACGATCACCACCGAGCCGGCGTTGCGCATGATGAAGGCGGCGTCGTCGGCGCTGCCCGCCTTGTGGGTGCGGTCGGTTGCGGTCACGGCGCGCGCGGAATCGGTGCCGAAGCCGCCCAGGATCACGCTGATGAAGGAGCGGTTCATCGCGCGGCACATGATGTAGCTCAGGATCGCACCGGCGGAGCCCACCAGCGCGCCGACCACGATCAGCACCGTGTTCTCCAGCGTGAAGCCGATGCCCGCCGCGGCCCATCCCGAGTAAGAGTTCAGCATCGAGATCACCACCGGCATGTCGGCGCCGCCGATGGGGACGATCAGCAGCACGCCGAAGAGGAGCGCGAGCCCGGTCATGGCCCAGAACACGCTCTCCTGCTGCTCGATGGAGAAGACCACGCCGAGGGCGACGATCGCGACGATGAGGGCGAGGTTGAGCAGGTGCTGGCCACGGAAGACCAGGGGTGCGCCGGTCACCAATTCCTGGAGCTTGGCGAAGGCGACGACCGAGCCTGTGAAGGTCAGCGCGCCGATCACCACGCCGAAGCACATCTCGATCCGGCTCACCAGCCTGATGTCGCCCGGCGTGCCGATGTGGAAGGTCTCCGGCGCGTAGAGCGCGGCACCGGCGACCAGTACGGCGGCGAGTCCCACCAGGCTGTGGAACGCAGCCACGAGCTGCGGCATCGCGGTCATGCGAATGCGGAGCGCAATCAGCGTGCCGATGAGCCCGCCGACCACGATGCCGACGCCGACCCACAAATAGTCCTCGACCCCCGGCTGGCCGAGGGTCGTGCCGACGGCGATCACCATGCCGGCGATGCCGAAGATGTTGCCGCTGCGCGCGGTCGCGGGAGAGGAGAGACCGCGCAGGGCCATGATGAAACAAACGCCGGCGATCAGATAGAGAATCGCCGCCAGGTTGGAGGTCATGGGGAGCGCCGCCTACTTCTTCTTCTTGAACATCGACAGCATGCGCTGGGTGACTGTGAATCCTCCGAATATGTTGACTGCAGCCAGGCCGACAGCCACACCGCCGAGAATCTTGGCGAGGACGCTGCCCTCGGCCGGCGTCGCCGCCAACACCGCGCCCACGATGATCACGCTGGAAATGGCGTTCGTAACCGACATGAGCGGCGTGTGCAGCGCAGGTGTGACGCTCCACACCACGTAGTACCCGATGAACACCGCGAGCACGAAGACGGTGACGGCGATGACCAGCGGATGCAGCGCGAGCACGTCCTCCACGGCTACAGCTCCCCGCCCTCGAGCGCCGGGTTCACCACCGCGCCGTCCTTGGTGAGCAGGGCTCCCCGTATCACCTCGTCCTCCCAGTCGATCTCCAACGCGTGGCTCTCCGGGTTGATCATGGGCTGGATGAAGTTGAACAGGTTGCGCGCATAGAGCGTGCTGGTGTCCACCGGGACCCGCGCCGGGTAGTTGGCGTGGCCGATGATCGTGACGCCGTGGCGCACGACCACCTGGTCGAAGGCGCTCAGCTCGCAATTGCCGCCGCTCTCGACGGCGAGATCGACGATCACGGAGCCGGGCTTCATGTCCTTCACCATCGCCTCGGTAATCAGTATCGGCGCGGGCTTGCCAGGGATCTGCGCGGTCGTGATGCAGATGTCCTGCTTGGTCAGGGTCTCGTGGATGAGCGCGGACTGACGCTCCTTGTACGCCTCGTTCATCTCCCTGGCGTAACCGCCTGCGGTCTCGGCGTTGCCGGCGTCGGCATCGACGGAGATGAACTTGGCGCCGAGGCTCTCGACCTGCTCCTTGACGGCAGGACGCACGTCGAAGGCCGAGACCAGCGCGCCCAGGCGCTTGGCCGTCGCGATCGCTTGAAGCCCGGCGACGCCCGCGCCCAGCACGACGGCCCGCGCGGGCGCCACCGTGCCGGCTGCGGTCATCATCATGGGCAGGATGCGGCCGAAATGCTCGGCGGCGTCGATCACCGCCCTGTAGCCGGCGATGTTGCTCTGCGAGGACAGCGCATCCATCGACTGCGCGCGGCTGATGCGCGGGATCAGCTCCATCGCAAAGGAGGTGACGCCGTGGGCTGCGTAGCGTTCGACCTGCGCGCGCTGCTGCAGCGGTGCGAGCAGGCCCACCAGTACTGCGTCGGGCCTCACCAGCGAGAGCTCGTCGGCCGCGTTCCCGTCGCAGAGCGGTGGGCGGACCTTGGTCACGAGGTCGGCGTCGCCGTAGACTGCTTTCGCATCGACGACGATGTGGGCCCCGGCCTCTGCCAGCGCTTCGTCCGACATTTGAGCGCCGGCGCCGGCGCCGCTTTCCACCAGCACCTCGACGCCGAGGGCCGTGAATTTCTTGATCGAGTCCGGAGACGCGGCAATGCGGGTCTCACCCGGGACAATTTCCTTCGGAACCCCGATCCTCATTCGCGCATCGACTCCGGCTCCCCGGGAGCGGCGCCACAATGCCCCGCCCGATGCGGTTTGCCAAGGCCCCGCTCGGGCCTTCTCACGGAAGGTTGAGCGGGTGTCGGAAGCGGCAGCGCGGCGGCTGTCAGGCGGCCTCGGGCACGCCGCAATTCTCCAGCGCAGCGGCCTGACGGCGGGCCAATTGAGCGGCGTCGAAGCCAGCGATCAGGTCCTCGTAGAGCCGATGCCAATTGAGCTCGGCCTTCAGATGCAGGAAGACCGAGCCGAGCCCGATCGCCGAGCGGTCGATCAGCACGAACTCGCGCGGCGGGGTGA
>JAPPKP010000374.1 GCA_028819955.1 Rhodospirillaceae bacterium
TGGCGTTGGCGATCTGCTCCATCGCGAGCGCCCCCATGGTCTTGGGGAAGTAGGCAAGGGTTGCATCCCAACGCCCTTCGCGGATGGCCTCGATCGAGATCGCCGCGGCACCGCCGCCGATGAGGTAGAGGTCGGCCACGTTGTAGCCCTCGGCCTCCAGCGCGATCTCCGCACCCACCAGGTGCTGGTCGGCGTTGGACAGCACGACGTGCACGTCGCGCGCCGCCTGCAGCATGTCCTGCATCGCCTTCAGCGAGGTATCCGGCGAATACCAGCCTTCTCCGGTCCCCACGATCTCGATGTTGGGGTACTGGGCCAGGACCTTCTCGAAAGTCTCGAGCCGGAGATTGTCGAAGGGGAAGGTCTTGAAGCCGATGATGATGATGACGTTGCAGGGATCCTTGTCCGCGCAGTACGCCGCCGCGGCCTCGGCCTGCCAGGTGGCGCCGTCGACGGGCGGCGATGCCACTGTCGACGTAATGCCGGGCACCTGCGGCTCCAGGGTGGTGAGGTCTGGCCCGATCGGGAAGAGCACGGTCGCGATCGGCACGCCTGCCTCGATCACCTGCTCGAACGCGCCCGAGATGCCGACGGGGTCGTTGGGGGCAACGATCATGCCCGCGAATCGTCCGCTGGCGAGCACGTCCTCGATCTGACTGTACTGGTGGATGGCGTCGAACTTGCCGTCGTAGATCTCGGCCTCGTAGCCGAGCTCGATGGCCATTTCCTCGACCCCTTCGTAGGTGGCCTGGTTGAAGCCGTTCTGCGACGAGGCGGCGAAGAAAGCGACCTTCTTGGATTGCGCCATTGCCGGCGTGGCAAGGGCGAGGGCCAGGGCCGCAGCCGCCAGCACCAGTGTGATGGAACGCGTCATGTCATGCTCTCCCTGGTCGGTCTTGACTTCAAAGCAGCTTATCATTATGCCAACATAATGCAATCTCTCAAAGTTTGGAAATCGGCGGTCTGAGCCGCGGCGCATGGCGACTGAGAGCAAGGCAACGCCCCGAAAGCGTGGGCGCCGCGGCGCGCTGCAGGTGTACGACGTGCTGCGCGAGGAGATCCTCTGGGTGCGGATCGCGCCGGGCTCCGCCCTCGACGAGCGTGACCTCGCCGCCCGCTTCGAGGTCTCGCGCACGCCCATCCGGGAGGCCCTGCTCCTGCTCGCGGGCGAACGGCTGGTCCAGTTCCTGCCCAACCGGACCAGCATCGTGGCGCACTTCTCGCTCGACAACGCAGGCGACTATCTGGACACCGCGCTGATCATCTCCCGGGCCGTGGCGCGGGCGGCGGCGCTCTCCGGCCGGGCCGAAGCGGCGACTTTGAACGAGCACGCGCAGCGCTTCGTCCAGGCGGTTGACGACGATGACTGGGAGGCGCTGCTCACGAGCGAGCTGGCGGCGCTTCGCCACCTGGCGGCGCTCTCCCGCAACATCTTCCTCATCAAGTTCTTCGATGAGGTGATCGACGCGGGCATGCGCATGCGGGTGCTCCACTACTACCCGAACGCGACCGCTGAGGAGCGCTGCGCATCGGCCGGCCGGTTGGAGGCGCTGGCCGAGGCCGTCCTAGCCGAAGACGCCGCCGCCAGCGATCGCGCGATCGAGCGCATGATCCTGGCCGATGCCGCGATCATCGGCCGCTCGCTTGAGCCCCGCTTCGGCGGGGAGATGCAGCTCGAGCGCTTCGGCCAGGGGCTCAGCGCGCTATGACCCGCCTCAGCCTGCGCCGCGAGCGGGCGGCCGCGCTGATCAAGGGCGCGGGGTTGGATGCCGCCGCCTTCGTGCCGGGGCCGAGCTTCTACTATCTCACCGGCCTCGACTTTCACCTGATGGAGCGCCCGACGCTGCTGTTCGTCACGGCCGGCGGCGGGCTGCTTGCGATCATGCCGGAGCTTGAGCGCCTCAAGTGGTCGAGCGCGTTCCCCGAGGCCGAGACCTTCTACTGGCAGGACAGCGACGGCTTCGAGGCCGCCTTCGAGGCCGCGATGCGCGCGCTTGGGGCTGCGGCCCTCGGCGTCGAAGGCGGTCGGATGCGCATGTTCGAGTACGATGCGCTGCGCCGCTACATGGGCAACGGCGAGGTGCGGAACGCCGATGCGGCCCTGCAGCCGCTCCGTATCGCCAAGGACGAGGACGAGATCGCGAGCCTCTCCCGCGCCATCGAGATCAGCCAGCTGGCGCTGGGCGAGACCCTCGACGAGGTCCGGGCCGGGGATACCGAGCGGGCCATCGCAGCGCTGCTGAAGACGCGGATGCTCGCCCATGGGTCCGACGGGTTCGGCTTCGAGCCCATCGTGCTGGCGGGCGCCAAGGCTGCGAACCCGCACGGCACGCCGAACGATACGCCGCTCGGGCCCGGCGACGTGCTGCTGATCGACTTCGGGGCGAAGATCGAGGGCTTCAGCGCCGACATCACGCGCACCTTCTTCTGCGAGCACGTGGAGGACCGCCACGCGGAGATCTACGAGACCGTGCGTGCGGCGAACGCGCTGGGGCGCCGCATGGCCGGGCCGGGAGTGACGGCGCACGAGCTGGACGCGGCGGTGACCGGGGTGCTCCGCGCCTCGCCCTTCGCCGACATGATCGTGCACAAGACCGGCCACGGCCTCGGTCTCGACGTGCACGAGGCGCCGCAGGTCATGGTCGGCAACCACCGCAGGCTGGAGCCCGGTTTCGTCATCACCATCGAGCCCGGCCTCTACGGCGCAGGCGATGTCGGGATTCGCATCGAGGACGACGTGACCATCACCGAGGACGGCGCGCGTTCGCTCACGTCCTTTCCGCGCGAACTCCGCCTGATCGGTTAGCCCGGATCGCCCGCCGGGGCCGGAGCTGCCCCCGAACTCCCAGGACCATGGTGCGATGCATGGCCCGCGGCGTCTGTGCCAGGATCGCGCCATGAGGCGTGAGGGCGAAACGGTGCCGGCAAGTGAGGCGAGAGAGCGCGCGCGGCGCTTCGCACATGATTCCGCTTGCGCGCGCATGGCCCTGCAGGCATGTGCGACATCCCAAGGAATCCCAGCGAATCCCACATATCCCGGCGAATCCCACTTAATCCCGGCGAATCCACTTTAGCCCGGTTAATCCCACAATTCACGGCTAATCGCTCTTATAAACACAAATCACGCTGAACACGACTAGTGA
>JAPPKP010000401.1 GCA_028819955.1 Rhodospirillaceae bacterium
ATCAGGGTCAGCCCGATGAACGCCGAGAGCGAGGCGACCATCCCCACGTAGCGGAGGAGACGCACACGGTCGCGACGCTCGCCGCAGCGCCGCGCGTGACGGGCGATCAAGTATGCGGTGCCGAGGAGGCCGACGACATCGACGGCGCCCCAGCCGATGCCGGCGCTTGCAGGTGAGAGAGCGCCGACAACGCCGGCGATGACGTACAACGCTCCCCACAGCAGGAGGTAGGGGCTCGCCAGATTATAGCTGAACAGCGTCCGGCTGTGACGTTCCGTCGCCTTGATGTCGTGCAGCGCCGAGGAGGCCTCGTCCTTGCTCACGCTCATGGTTCGCTCCGCTCTTTCGCACCTCCGCTGAAGCACAGCATACCGGAAGTCGCTCTGCAGTACAGAGTAATCTGTAGACCAAAATGGCTTGATTCGGGTCAACGTGCTTCCCACATGGAGGGATGAGAGGCGGCCGGCCGCATGAGGGCTACCGCGATCGATCGCTTCAGGGTGCGCGCCGCCACCGGGCGCACCCGGGACACTCGCTCGAATGAGGAGGGCAAGGCGATGGCGAGAGTTTCACCGTTCAGCAGCCCTCTTCTGCTCGGCTTCGACCGCCTGGAAGAAGTGGTCGACCGGCTCAGCCGCTCCACGGCCGAGGGCTACCCCCCTTACAACGTCGTGCATCTTGGGGATGAGCGGCTGCGCATCAGCCTCGCCGTCGCAGGCTTCGACGAGGACGATCTCGACGTCACGGTCGAGCGCAACGAGCTGCACATCAGGGGCCGGCGGGCCGAGGACAACGGTGCCGTCTACCTGTACCAGGGCATCGCGGCGCGCCAGTTCCACCGCACGTTCCTGCTCGCTGACGGGATCGAGATCGACGGCGCGCGTCTCGACAGCGGATTGCTTCACATCGAGCTGACCCGCCACGCCATGCCGGAGATCGTGAGGACCGTCGCGATCAAGAGCGGCGCGGCGGGCGCTGCTGCGGCTTCCGTGCCCAAGCTGGAGGAGGATGGTCATGAATGATGGCGATCGCGCGACTGCCGGCGAGCGGAAGGACTACGTCCACTTCCTTGCCGGCAACGAAGCCTACATCCGGGAAGTCCTGGTGGACGGCGCCGCCGTCTACGGCATCCACGCGCCGGACGGCCGTCTCCTCGGCGTCGCGCCCGACCGCGACATCGCATTCGCCGCGGCCCGTCAGCATCAGCTGGAGCCGCTCAGCGTCCACTAATCGGACCGCTCAGACGGGATTGGTCGGCCGGACGGAGTCGGCCGCAGGAAGCTCCAGCCGGAAGCTCGCGCCGAGCACGCTGCCCGCACCGTCACGGCGGTTGGCGCAGGTCAGCCGGCCGCCGTGGGCCTCCGCAATCTGGCGCGAAATGCTGAGCCCGAGGCCGGAGTGGGCGCCGAAGGCCTCCCCTTCGGGGCGGTCGGTGTAGAAGCGCCTGAAGATCGCGTCTTCCATGCCGGCCGGCACGCCGGGGCCGTCATCGTCGACGGTGACCACCACCTGCGTGCCGTCCCGGCGCATGCCAAGCATGATGCTCCCGCCCGGCGGGCTGAACGAGCGGGCGTTGCTGATCAGGTTCTGCAGCACCTGGGCCAGGCGATCCTCGACACCGGACACGGCGAAGGGGCCGTTGCCTTCGATCTCGACGCCGATGGCCTGGGTCCCGTCGCCGACCGAGGCGGCGGCGCCGTGCATCTCGGCGAGTGTCGTCAGCATGGCGCGAAGGTCGATCGGCTCCAGCCGCGCACGGAACAGTTCGGTATCGATCTTGGAGGCGTCGGCGATCTGGCTGAGCAGCCGGTCGAGCCGCTTCACGTCCTCGCCGACGAGCGCGAGCAGCTTCGCGCGCTTCTCCTCATCGTCGACGCGCTGGGCGGTATCGACGGCGCTGAGCACCGAGCTGAGGGGATTCTTCACCTCGTGCGCCACGTCGGCGACGAAGCGCTCGATCGCGTCCATGCGCACCCAGAGCGCCTCGGTCATGTCGCGTAGCGCGCCGGAAAGCCGCCCGATCTCGTCGTTGCGCGCCGTGAAGTCGGGGATCGCCACCTTGCGCCCGCCGCCGGCGCGCACCCGCTCGGCCGCCCGCGCAAGCCGGCGCACGGGACGGGTGATCGTGCCTGCGAAGTAGAGGCTGAGGAGGATGGTGATACCGAGCGCGATGCAGAACGCCTGGAGGATGGTGAAGCGGGCGTTGCGGACGCTTTCCAGCACGTCGTCCGCGTCCGACACCAGGAGCAGGGCGCCCTGCACCCGGCGGAACGGCTGGATCGGCGCGGACACGACGGCCACCAGCCGGGCGTCTTTCGTCCTGTGCATGGCGCGCCCGGCGGTGCCCTGCAGTGCGCTCAGCACCTTCGGGTAGTCGGCCGCTTGCGGCTCGATCGGCTCGAGATAGAGCGGCACCGTGGTGCGCGGTGGAAGGCGTGATGTGATCCACTCGTACGCCGCATCCGCTGCCCGGCCGAAGACGCCGCGGCTTTCCTCCGGGGGCGGCAACTCCGCCGTCTGCACAGGCGCCATGGGCAGCTGCCACGAATCGACGGCGAGGGTCCCGTCGGCGTTGAAGAGCAGCGCGCGCGTATCGACCGGCAGGTTGAGGCGGTGGACGAGTGTAGCTGCGGCGGTGGGGTCGAGGCCCGCCTCCGACGGGTCGGTGGTGTCCACCGCGTTTTCGCCGAGCGCGGCAGCCAGCAGCGTGGCTTCGCGCGCGATCGCGTCCAGCCTGTCGTCCATCAGGTCTCGCTGGAGCTGGTCGAGATAGAAGAAGCCCGCGACCAGCACCCCCAGCGCCATGACGTTGATGGCGAGAATCCGAGCGGTGAGCGGAAAGGAAATACGCGGCCTTCGCCCGCGCCTGGCCGTCGCCTGGGGAGCGGTCGGCGCCGCCTTCAGATCGTCCTTGGCCGGATCACGGCGCGGTGTATCGGTAGCCGACACCATAGAGCGTCTCGATCTGCGAGAAGGCCGGATCGATGGCCCTGAATTTCTTGCGGATGCGCTTGACGTGACTGTCGATGGTGCGGTCCTCAACGTAGATCTGATCGCCGTAGGCGGCATCCATCAACTGGTTCCGGCTCTTGACGTGGCCGGGTCGCT
>JAPPKP010000123.1 GCA_028819955.1 Rhodospirillaceae bacterium
CTGGTACATAAACCGGTCAACTCAAAATGTGCTCGACACGCACTGCGGCGCCACCAAGAGCGGGACGGGCCCGGCAATCTGCGCACTGTGGGCTTTGAAGTCCCCCTGATTCCGCATTCTCGCGGTCGCGGGGGCCGCAATCAGGACAAGGGTCTTCCCGAGACCGGTCCGAGACCGGTCCGTTGATCGTTACCGGATCGATGCGTATCGTGAACGCAAGAACAAAAAGACCGCGGCGCAGTTTCGGATCGTCTTGCCTGGCGGCAAGACAGAGGGAGCAAGCGCCCGAATTTGGGAGGAGGAGCGAAGATGCTCGACTATGCGCACCTGAAAGACGAGGGTGGCCTCGAACCATGGCCGCCGCTGAACGATCTGCCGTTTGCAGAGGTGCTCGAGGGAGACCCAGTGCATTCGGGGCGGTTCGATCTCGGTGGTTTCGGCACGCGAACGATGGCGGGTGTCTGGCAATGCACGCCGGGCAAGTTCGCCTACACCTATCCGGGCGACGAGATATGCACGTTGCTGGCGGGCAAGATTCGGATTACGGAGCAGGACGGCACGTCGCACACCTATAGCGCCGGCGATATTTTTTACACGTCGAAGGGGGAGCACGTGACCTGGGAAGTCCTGGAGACTGTCCGCAAGGTCTTCTTCATTCACGACCCCGAGGCCGAGCAGCTCGCAGCGTGAGCCGCGGCGTCTCAACCGGGCGGAGACGCGCCTCACGCACGTTGTCGGCCGGATAGCGCCGCGCTGGCCACAGCCCTGGCGGGACGTCCGGGTAAGAACTCCGCGACGATCGGTTGACACGGCCGCCCCATGCCATAATTTCCGGGCAGCCCTGCTGGGGGATCGTCTAACGGTAGGACAGCGGACTCTGACTCCGTAGGTCCAGGTTCGAATCCTGGTCCCCCAGCCACCTCTCCCGCTCGGCGCGGCCCGATGGCCCGGCCGGGCGGTTTGATTCTGCGAGGCCCGGCGCTCAGCCGTGGGTGCGGGTCTTGTCCGGATCGTAGAAGGGGATGCGCGAAACGGTCGCCTGGCACTGTACCGTCTCGCCCTCCACGGCGAGCTGCGTGCCTTCGGCGGCCGCGTGGGGCGCCACGTGGCAGAGCGCGAGGGACTTCTGCATCCGGTGCGACCAGCCCGGGCTGTTGACGACACCAACCTTCTCACCGTCGAGAGTGAGCGCGGCGTCGGCGTCGACGGCGTCGTCGTGGTCGGCCACGATGCCGACCATGAGGATCTTCTCCTGCCCCTCGCGGGCAAACACCGCCTCCTTGCCGCGAAAATCGCCCTTCTTGCGCGAGACCGACCAGCCCATGGTCACCTCCCAAGGCGTGTTGGCCTCGGTCATGTCGTAGGGATAGAAGAGCAGCGCCGCCTCAATCCTGATCTTGTCGAGGCAGGTGAAGGAGCAGGGCACGATGCCCGCGCTCCCGCCCTCGCTGAGTATCGTCTCCCAGAGCGGCACCACGTGCTCGGCGGTGGCGAAGATCTCGTAGCCGCGCTCGCCGGAATATCCAGTGCGCGAAATCAGCGCCGGCCGGCCGAAGAGCGTGGTCTCGGCCTGGTTGAAGTAGCCGAGCGCGGTCAGGTCGATCGGGGTGTGCTGGTCGAGGAAGCCAACCGCCGCCGGTCCCTGCAGCGAGATGTCGTGCAGATCGTCGTCGAAGGCGATGCTCACCTCTTTGCCCGCGGCACTCTCGTGCAGCCGCTCCAGCCCGGCGCCCGCACCGTGGACGAACAGGTAATCGTCTTCTGCGACGTTGAAGATGATGACGTCGTCGCAGATGCCGCCGTCATCCTGCAGGATCGGTGCATAGGCCGAGCGCCCGACCGGAATCCGTGACATGTCGCGGGTGACGACGTGATCGCAGACCGCCGCGGCGTCGCGCCCGCGCACGCGGACCTTCTTGAGGCCTGAAACGTCGAAGAGGCCTGCACGCTCCCGCACCGCGTCGTGCTCGTCGCAGGGGTCGCTGTTGTAGGTCCACGGCGCCCCCATGCCGTTCCAGTCCTCGAGGTTGGAGCCGAGCGCCCGATGGTGCGCGGCCAGCGCCGATTCACGTTCGCTCATCGACAACTCTCCCTAGTTCAGTTCCCTCAGTCGCCGGGCGCTCGCTCCCCTCGCATTGCGTGCTCCCGCACGCGTTCCGCGGGACGCTACGCGCCGCCGTTGGCCGGCAGCGACGGGTAGGTCTGATCGCCCCAAATCTGCCGCTCCCTGATCCAAGGCAGCGGGTACTGCGGGTTCTCGGACTCGAACTCGCGGGCGAGCCTGTGGCCGTCGAACACCGCATCCGCGATCATCCGGGGCGCATAGCAGTCGCCGATGTGGAAGATGGCGTCGATCTCCTCTTCGGCCCATTCGTCCTTGCGCGCCTTCAGCTCGGTGAAGAGCGCACTGTTGGAAATCCGCGCCGTGGCGCAGACCAGCGTGTCGCAGGTGAGCTCGTCGATGTGCGTGTTGGCCGTGCGCGGCAGCTCGCCCGTGCGCGGGTCGGCGGACCGCCGGTAACCGTCGCCGAAGATCGGATAGGCGCGCACGGTGACCTCGTTGCCGGTATCGATGGAATGCACCCAGGTGGAACTCAGCTCCGTGATCCCCTTCTCGTGCATCATGCGATGCAGGTTGGGGGCCTCGAGGGTGAAGTGCGTGTAGTGCACCGATGAGCCCAATTGGGTGATGATCGTCACCTGCTTGCCCTGGTCGGCGAGGTACTCGGCGAGGCTCGCGCCGGTATAGTAGCCCTCGGCCTCCAGCACGATCACCCGGTCGCCCACGTCCTTGCCGGCCATGACCTGCTCAGGCGTGCACACCTGGGCGAGGCTCGCATCGACGCCGGGGATCGGCGCGTGGGTGGTGCTGCTCAGCCCATCCGTCGCCCAGTGCGAGCCGACCGCGACCACGACCCGGTCCGCGCCGTAGGTGAGCACGTCGTCGGCGTTCATCTCACCCACGCCGGTGTGCACCTCCACGGTCTTCAGCTTGTCGAGTTGAATCTGACGGTAGCTGGTCACTCGGCCCCATTCTGCAAGGCCGGGAAAGCGCTGGATGTAGCGCACGGAGCCACCGATCTCGCCCTCGGCCTCGCGCAGGT
>JAPPKP010000051.1 GCA_028819955.1 Rhodospirillaceae bacterium
AGACGATGACCGTGTCGCCGATATAGACATCGCCGGAATCGCCGGTGCAGACGAAAGGCCGCTTGCCCAAGTCCACGGCGACAATCATGTCGTGGATCAGCCGCGTTCCCACCGCTTCCGCCTGCCCCGCCATCTGCTCCATGAGCCATGGTCCCTGGATGATGTCGGCGAAGCCTGGGTAATTCTCGACATCGGTTGTGATGGTGAGCTGGCCGCCGGGCTCGAGGCCCTGCACCATGATCGGCTCAAGGTTGGCGCGCGCGGCGTAGATCGCCGCGGAGTAGCCGGCAGGGCCGGAGCCGATAATCACGACCTTGCTGCGATGCGTCGTCGCCATGCGCGTCTCCCGTCGAAGCCGGCGCGAACGCAGGCTTGGAGAGTCACAAAGATAGGGGCGGCTGCGGCGCCCGTTCAAGGGCTGGCCCGACATGCAAGTCGATTCTCGAACCGTCAGCGCCCAAGAGCCGTGCGCCAGCGCCTGCCTCAGCCGCCGCGCGCAAAGCTCTCGGGCCGCGTCATCACCGGCACTGCAAGCGCGGCGACGACCAGGCCGAGGGCCGTGAACTCGCTCCATCCCAGCGGCTCGCCCAGGACCAGCGCCCCGCTGAACAGGCCGATCATGGGAATGCCGAGAGTGCCGATCGTCGCCACCCCGGTCGGGAACATCCGCACGATCTCGTAGTAGAGGTAGTAGCAGATCACGAACGGCGCGAAGATGTTGTAGATCACCGAAACCAGCGGCCATAGCGACGGAAACCTAACCGTCTCGGCATCTACGACAGCCGCTGCGATAAAGATCGGCAGGCCGCAGATCAGGCATTGCCAGCCCACCAGCACCCACATGGAGACCTGCCAGTCCGTCCGCTTGAGCGCGACCGTGCCGCAGGCCCAGCCGATGGCGCCGCAGAGCACCAGGAGCGGCCCCAGGGGTGCGGCGCCAATGGTCTGCGCGTCGGTGGCGATCAACACCCCGAGCCCGGCGGAGCCCAGCGCGAGCGCGCTCATCCGCCGCCAGCCCGGTCGCTCGCCGAGCACGAGATAGCCCACCGGCACGGTCCAGATCGGCATGGTGTAGGCGATGATCGAGGCGCGGCCGGAGGTCGTGTAGACAAGCCCGAACCCGGTGGCGAGGTGCCAAACGGTGATGTTGAAGAAACCGGTAATCAGGAGAGGCCGCCATTGTCGGCGCGGCACCGAGACCGAGCGGCCGATAGCGCGGTGGAGGGCGATGATGATCAGGCCTGCGAAGAAGAGGCAGGTTCCGCGGAAGGTGAGAACCGGCAGCTCGTTGAGCGCGAGCTTGAGCATCGGCCAGTTGACGCCCCATAGCAGCGTCAGCGCCGCCAGAAGAACGAAGCCCCGGCGTGGCAGCGGCTCGGGGCCACTAGCCGAGGGCGCCACGTCCGTCACCGGAGAAGGTGGGGCCGCGTACGACCAGGTTCGACCCGCAAGTCACCACTCGAGCCACATCGAAGGCCGGCCGTCGGCATGGGTTTGCGGCCGGGCCGCAGATTTGCTGTGCGGGTCACGTCAGCCCTGTCCTCTCCTACCCGTCCGAACAGACCGAGGATATGCCTGCGGTCCCGTTCCAGCCATCATCCCGCCCCGTCCAGCCGGCCTCAAGGGCGGCACGGCAATAGCTGGGGCAATGCACCGCACAGGTGTCGCTGCGCATTTGTCGCATCATTACAATGACATACTCTCAAATCGAATAAGCATATCGCCTAAGTAATTCTGCTACTTGTTCCCAGCGTCGGCGGTGCCTAGACTGCCATCCTGACGCGCTTGGCGGTCGGCAATCGCGGACCCCTGTATTTCGTCTGCGGGTTGCCCGTGGCGGGCGCGTGCGGCAACCATATTGCAGACTGGAGGACGGGATGAGCTTCAAGAAGATTGCCGGCGCCGTCGCGGTGGCCGGCGCGCTGGTGGCAGCGGGCGCGATTCCGGGCCATGCAGCGACACTCGATGACGTGAAAGCCGCAGGCACGCTTAAGTGCGGCATCAACACCGGCTTGCCGGGCTTTGCCTACACCGATGATGCGGGCAATTGGACCGGCTTCGATGTGGCCTACTGCAGGGCGATGGCGGCCGCCGTGCTCGGCGATGCCAACGCAATTTCCTTCGTCAATCTGACCGGCAAAACCCGCTTCCCGGCGCTGGCGTCAGGCGAGATCGACGTGCTGTCGCGTAACACAACGTGGACGTACTCGCGCGATGTCGACCTCGGCTTCACCTTCGTCGGCGTGAACTATTACGACGGCCAGGGCTTCATCGGCCGCACGGCTTTGGGTATCAGCAGCGCCACCGAGCTCGACGGCGCCTCGGTCTGCATCCAGACCGGCACGACCACGGAGCTGAACCTCGCCGACTTCTTCCGGGTCAACGGCATCACCTACGAGCCGGTGCCGATCGAGACCAACGCCGAGGCCCGCGCGGCTTACGAGGCGGAGCGTTGCGACGTCTACACCACGGATGCGTCCGGTCTGGCGGCAACGAAGACGACCTTCGACGACCCCAGTGCACACATGGTGTTCCCGGAGATCGTCTCGAAAGAGCCGCTGGGGCCGCTGGTGCGCCAGGGTGATGACCAGTGGGCGGATATCGCGCGCTGGACGCTGAACGCGCTGATCACGGCCGAAGAGCTCGGCGTGACTCAGGCGAACGTGGGCGAGATGGCCGCGGCTGCCGGCGATCATCCCGAGATCAACCGGATGCTGGGCACGGAAGGCTCGCTCGGCGAGATGATCGGACTCGATGCGCAGTGGGCGGTTCGTGCGATCGCGGCTGAAGGCAACTACGCCGAGATCTTCGACCGCTACATCGGACCCGACAGCCCGCTCGGACTGGGTCGTGGTCTGAATGCTCTCTACACCGACGGCGGCATCCTCTATTCGCCCCCGTTCCGTTAGCGTCCGATACCCCCCGCCCCGCCCGGGCCGCGGGGCGGGACGGTGATTTCCTTTGATCAGTACTCATTTGAGACAAGAAAGACTGTTCCGTTGACGTGAGGAGGGCGGCGCCACCGTGAGCGAGAGACCGGCGCCTCCACGTGGCGGCGGCTTCGACATAAGCCGCGCCTGGACCGACGAGCGCGCCCGCGGCGT
>JAPPKP010000339.1 GCA_028819955.1 Rhodospirillaceae bacterium
AGCTCCACCGTCGCGACCGAGGTGGGATTGCACACGGGCGTGCGGTCCACCGGCTCGCGCTTCAGCGCCGCAAGCACCCGCTCGCGGCTGGTCATCGAGGGTAATGCCGTCATCGCTCCCGCTCCCGACCCTCAGGTCTGCTGTTGTGCGCTGGGCGCGGCGAGGACGCCCCGCGCTGCCGCAGCCTCCGCCTCGCGCATGGCGGCGCGGACGTTGAGCGCCCGGCCGAGCAGGAGGCCCACCAGCTCGTCGTGGGTCGTGCCGCAGGCGAAGTGGGCCTCGCCCGGCTCGGCGCCCGGCTCCATCTCGGCGAGCTTGATCAACCCCCTGGTCACGCCGTCCACGCGCCGCGCCACTTTGTCATCGCCCTCACCGCCTGCGACGGCCAGCCGGTAGCCCCCGCTGCCCGTGGCAGTGGCGTCGATGGTGAAGTCGTTCTTCTTGTCGTAGATGCTCATGGGCAGCGCCGCGACCTCGGAGCCCGTTGCTTTCTTGCAGGCTTCGAGGAAGAGCCGCTTCACCGCTGCCCGGTGTTCTTTGCCGCAGGCGAAAGCGAGACGCCCCGGCTGGCCCGGCGCCGGCACCATGCCGCCCATGGTCGCCATCGCCCGCATCACGAAGCCTAGTCGTTCGGCGACGCCGTCCTTCCCGCTGTAGCTGTGCGCGAGATAGCCCGAGCCGCCGCCCTCCCCGGTCTCGCGGTAGAGGGAGATGCTGATGTCGTGGAAGTGCGGATCCATGGAGACGAGCTCCATCCGCTCCCCGAGTTCCAACAGGCGGCCCATCGCCCCCTCTTGCTGCGCTGGCCCAGGCGGTAGCCGGGCCGATCCGATGCTTGGCCAGAATTTCAGATCGGACGTAGGGAGACAAGGCCGGGCAAGGCCTGTACCCACATTCTCAGCCCCAGAGCACCGGTTCCGGCGGTGCCATGACCGCGCCGTCGTAGCTGAGGCCCGGCGTACGGTCGCGTGCCAGCAGCAGCGGGCCGTCGAGATCGACGTAGTCGGCGAAGCCGGCGAGCAGGACGGCGGGTGCCATGGCGAGCGAGGTGCCGACCATGCTGCCCACCATGATGTCGAACCCCATGGCCCGCGCCTCCTTCGCGAGCGCGAGCGCTTCCGTGAGCCCGCCGGTCTTGTCCAGCTTGATGTTGACCATCGGATAGCGGTCCGCGAGCCGGGTCAGGTCGTCCCGCGTGTGGCAGCTCTCGTCGGCGCAGAGCGGAACCGCGAATTGCCGGCCTTCGAGCGCGGCATCGTCCGCCGCCGGCAGCGGCTGCTCCACCATCTCGACGCCGAGCGCGGCGAAGGGCGGCAGGAACTCCTCCAGCATCGGCACGGTCCAGCCCTCGTTCGCGTCCACGATCAGCCGGGCGCCCGGCGCATTCCCGCGGACCGCCTGGATGCGCGCGAGATCGCCCTCGCCGGTGACCTTGAGCTTGAGCAGGGGGAGGTGCGCGTACCGGGCCGCGGCCTCGCCCATCTTCTCCGGCGTATCGAGGCTGAGCGTTACTGCGGTGACGCAAGGCTGCGGCGCCTCCAGGCCCGCCAGCGCCCAGGCCGGCTGGTCGGCCTGCTTCGCCTCCAGGTCCCAGAGCGCGCAGTCGAGCGCATTGCGGGCAGCGCCCGGCGGCAGCGCGCCCTGCAGGGCCTCGCGGGCGAGGCCGTCCGCGACCGCCGCGCGCAGGCCCTCGATCCCTGCGCGCGTCCCTTCGGGTGTTTCGTCGTAGCGCGGGTAGGGGACCGCCTCGCCCCGGCCGGTGTGGGCGCCGTCGGCGATCTCGGCGACGACGACGTGCGCCTCGGTCTTGGCGCCGCGGGAGATGCGAAAGGCGCTGGCGAGCGGCCACGTCTCCAGGCGCACGGTGAGGCGCCGGCTCACCGGCAGGCCTCCTACAGCAGGCGGTCGGCGATCGGGCCCGCGCCGGTGCGGATCGGGTCGACGCAGGGCAGGCCGTGGGTCGAACCCAGTTCCTGCAGAAGCGCTTCCGCCTCGGCCTCCCCAAGCGCCTCGGTGTTGACGCAGATCCCCGCGCACACGACGTCCGGATTAGTGAGCCGCGCCGCCTGCAGGTTCGCCTCGATGCAGGCCCCAAGCTCGGGCAGCGGCCAGCCAGGCAGGCCCCGCATGTTGGTCCGCGTCGGCTCGTGGCAGACCACGATCGCGTCCGGCTGGGCGCCGTGGATCAGGCCGAGCGTCACGCCCGCGTAAGAGGGGTGGAAGAGCGAGCCCTGCCCCTCGACGAGATCCCAGTGGTCCGGGTCGTTCTCGGGCGTAAGCCACTCGGTGGCGCCGGAGATGAAATCGGCCACCACCGCGTCGACCGAGACCCCGCGGCCGGCGACGAAGATGCCGGTCTGTCCGGTTGCGCGGAAGGTGCAGGGCACTCCGCGCCGGCGCCATTCGGCCTCCAGCGCGAGCGTGGTGTACATCTTGCCGACCGAGGCGTCGGTGCCTACCGTGAGCAGGCGCTTGCCGGCTCTGCGCGCGCCCGTGCCCACCTTGAACTCCTGGGACGGATGACGCACGTCGAAGAGATGCCGGCCGTTGGCCTCCGCCGCGTCGCGCACCGGGGCCAAGTCGCTGAGCCGCACGTGCAGGCCGCTTGCCACGTCCAGTCCCGCTTCGAGTGCCGACACCAGGGTGGCGGTCCAGCTGTCCGAGACCACGCCGCCCGCGTTGGCGACACCGACGATCAGGCTCTTCGCGCCCTTGGCCGCTGCTTCCTCCACTGTCATCTCGGGCAGGTCGAGGCGGGCGTTGCACCCCGGCAGCCTGAACTGGCCAAGGCACCACTCCGGCCGGAAGACGAACACCCCGCGCGCTGTCTTGGCGGCGAGCTCGTCGCGCGCGTCGCCGAGGAAGAGCAGATAGGGCGGGTCGATCTGCGGGCGGTCGCTCATGGCTGTTCCTCACCAATGCCAATGGCGAGTCTGGCGAACAGCGCCCATCGCCGCAAGGAATGGCAGCCGGGGCAGCACTAAACCAACGGGTTCTCGTCGGTCATATAGATCGTCACGCGCTTGAAGCGGTCGTCCTCGATCTGGAAGAAGTTGCAGTTGCGCATCTCCACGTGGCGGCCGTCGTCGTAGTCGTTG
>JAPPKP010000114.1 GCA_028819955.1 Rhodospirillaceae bacterium
GTCAGAGACCAAACCCCATGGCAACCAGCTTGACAGACAAGACAGTCGCTCACCCTGTCCCTCTCCCCCCTGAAAGGGCGGAGAGGGAACCGCGCCGCAGATGCCCGTCACTGCCTTTCAAGACCGGGGTGGCAGAGAGGAAGAAGAGGTTGGCGCCGTCTGGGTCTCCCCTCCGCCCTTTGGGGGGAGGGGAACAAGGGGAGGTGGGGTGTTCTCTCGGCGAGCGTCTTCGGTCTGCGCGCACGAGGCTCCGCGCGTGTGGAACATCTCATGTACCCCGCTTGTCCCGCTTAATCCCAGTCAATCCCGGAGAATCCCAGTTAATCCCGGCGAATCCCGGAGAATCCCGGCTTATTCATTTCCCTCACCCTCGGCGAGGCGGCGAGGCTAAGCTTGGGGAAGCACGTCCTCGGGCGAGTGGGTGAGAGCGACACAGCCGAAGAGGCGGGCGGTCGCGTCGGGGTCGGGCTGGATCGCGCGGTAGTAGGCGGCCAGCTCGTCGGTCGGCCTGGCGAAGCGGGCGAGCTGGGCGGTGAAGCGGTAGTAGGGCAGCAGCCACGCGTCGCGCGCCTCGGCGTAGGCAGCAAGCGCTCGGTCGAGCGGGCGCCGCCCATTGAGCCCGTCGCCGGCGGCCTCGGCCAGCATCTCGGCGCAGCGGAAGGCGGTCGAAATGCCCTGCGCGGTCACCGGGTCCTTCTTCATGCCCGCGTCGCCGACCAGGGCCCAGCCGGGGCCGGCCGCCTCGCGCACGAAGGCCCGCGTGCAGCCGCCGTGGAAGCGCTCGACTTGGCCGGCGCCGGGCAGCATCGCGCGCAGGTCGGGCGCGACTTCGTCGAGCCTTGCGTGGAACGCCGCCTCCCGGTTGCGGCGGGCGGCGACGAACTCGTCGTGCATCAGGTTGGCGGCGACCAGCACGGTGCCGTCGCTCGCGGGGAAGGCGAAGGCACCCTTGCGCTCGCGGATGTAGAGGCGCACGTGGTCGAGCGGGATGCCTTCCCAGTAGCTCCAGATGTTGCTCTGCACGACGGGCTCGCAGAGGGATTCCCGGGCGCCGGTGCAGCGCGCGACGACCGAGGCGGGCCCGTCCGCGCCGACGACCAGGCGCGCGCGCTCGGTCTGCCGCTTGCCGTCCCGGCTCAGGATCACGACGCCGGCGACCCTGTCGCCGTCCTCGATCAGATCGACCACGCGCGTGCCGTCGCGGAACTCCGCGCCGGCGGCGACGGCCGCCTCGGCCAGCATGCCGTCGAGCAGTTGCCGCCGTGGCCCGTAGGACTCGTTACGGCCGTCCACCGCAGGCGGCGCGCCCCGAAGCACGGTGCCGTGGAGGTCGACCCGCCAGTCGGTGAAGGGGTCGGCGCGCGCCGCGATCCGGGGCAGCACGCCCCAGGAGCGCAAGTGAGCGACGCCCAGCGGATGGATCAGGTGCGTCGACTGCCCCATCTCGCTGGGGAAGCGATCGCGGTCGAGCAGCAGCACGCGGTGGCCCTTGCGGGCCAGAAGCATGGCCGTGGGCGCGCCTGCGCAGCGGGCGCCGACGACGATCGCGTCGTAGATCGCGCGCCTCCTAGATCAGTCGCCGCACTCGAAGGGGGTGACCCAGCCGATGAAGGCGCCGGCGCCGTCCTTGACCACGGCGAAGCGGCCGACGTCGGGCACGTCGAAGGCCGGGCGCGTGACCTCGCCGCCCGCCGCCTCGACGCCCGCGAGCCGGGCGTCGATGTCGTCCACGGTGATGTAAGAGAACCAGTGGTCCGGCACGCCGTCGAAGCCCGCGCCCGGCTTCATCTCGAAGATGCCGGCGGCCGCGGCCTCGCTGGCCTTGCAGAGCGTGTAGGTGCCGCCGTCGGCCATCGGGTGCGACTCGTACTGCCAGCCCAGAGTTTCCCCGTAGAAATCCTTGGCCTTGTCGACGCTCCAGGTCATCAGCTCGTTCCAGAAGAATGTTCCGTGTGCCTTCATCGTTATCGCTTTCGCCCTCCGTAGAGATTCCTGAGTTGTGCTGACCGCGCCCCGCCCGCACGGCGTGAGCCGGGGATTATAGGTCGGGCGCCCGGGTGTGCCAGTCGATCGCCTGCTGGTAGGCGTGGCCGAGGCGGAACAGGGTCGCCTCGGAGAACGGGCGCCCCATCAGCTGGAAGGCTGCGGGCAGGCCGCTCTCCGTGAAGCCGCAGGGGACAATCAGGCCGGGGCCGCCGAGGTAGTTGGCGGCGCGGGTGCATGTGCTGAGGCCCGCGACCATGGCGGCCATGCGGTCGCCGCCGCCGACATCGGTCTCCTCCCGCGAGGGGATGGGGAAGGGGATGGCCGGCGTGTGCAGCGCGTCGACGCCGGCGAGAGCGGTATCGACGAACTCCCGCAGCAGCCCGGCGCGGGCGGCGAGCGCCTGGATGTACTTCACCGCGGGCACGTGCAGGCCGGGCTCGTAGCGGTTGCGCACCTGCTCCTGATAGTCCTCGGGCCGGCCCGCAAGCCAGGGCTCGTGGATCGCCGCCGCCTCGCTGGAAAGCACGACGTTGGAGAGGTTGTTGATGCGCTCGATGTCGGGCACCGCGACGTCCACGACGATGACGCCGCAATCGCGCAGGACGTCGAGGCTCCGCTCCATCAGCGTGCACACCTCGTCGGTGGCGAGGTCGTAGAAGTAGCTCGTCGGCACGCCGACTCTGAGGCCGCGCGCGTCTTCCGCCAGCGCGGCTTCGTAGTCGGGCACGGGCCGGCTGCTGGAGGTTGGATCGCGCGAGTCGTGGCCGGCGATCACGCTCACGATTCGCGCCGCGTCGCGCACGGTGCGGGTGAGCGGCCCCACCGTGTCCAACGTGTGGGAGAGGGGCATGATGCCGTGGCGGCTGACCAGGCCGTTGGTCGTCTTCAGCCCGACGACACCGTTGCAGGCCGACGGCAATCGTACTGAGCCGCCGGTGTCGGAGCCGAGGGCGCCGAAGACCACGCGGCCCGCCACCGCAGCGCCGGAGCCACTCGACGAGCCGCCGGAGATGTGGTCCCGGTTCCAGGGGTTGCGGCAGTTGAGCGTGCTTGCGCTCCCTGATGGCGCGACGCTCCGGTTATTCGATGGTTTTC
>JAPPKP010000045.1 GCA_028819955.1 Rhodospirillaceae bacterium
CCTATTCCGCCGTGTAGCCGCCGTCGATCACCAGCTCGGTGCCGGTGACGAACTTGGATTCGTCCGAAGCCAGATAGACCACGCCGTTGGCGATGTCGTCGGGCTCGCCGACGTGGCCGATCGGGTGCAACTTGCCGAACTCCTCCGGTCCAGCGGCGGCGTTGCCAAACATGCGGGTCGCGGTCTCGTCCATCATCGGCGTGTGGATGAAGGCGGGGTGGATCGAGTTGACGCGGACGCCGCTGCCGTCGCGCGCACATTCCAGCGCCACGCACTTGGTGAAGTAGCGGACCGCACCCTTGGACGCGGTGTAGGCGGCGAGGTGCGCCGTGCCGACCAAGCCGAGCACCGACGACATGTTGATGATGGAGCCGCCGCCTGAGTCTCGCATCGCGGGAATCGCGCTTCGGGTGCCGAGAAAGACCCCGTCGGCGTTGACCGCCATGATGCTCCGCCAGGTCTCCAGCGAGACATCGGCGATGGGCTCGGCGCGGGTGATGCCCGCGTTGTTGAATAGAATGTCGAGCCGGCCATGCTCCGCCACCACGCTCTCGACGGTCGCTTGCCAAGCGGCTTCGTCGGTCACGTCGAGGGTCTGGAACCGGGCCGTGCCGCCTGCGGCGGTGATGGACTCGGCAACCGCCTGGCCGCGGCCCTCGTCCCTCCCCGTCACCAGTACCGCAGCGCCTTCCTCCGCCATGCGAACCGCCGACGCGGCACCGAGCCCGCTGGTCCCCCCGGTCACGATTGCCACCTTGCCCGCCAGTCTCGCCATGCTTCGCCTCACTCTTCACACAGGCGCCACATCTGCAGCTCTGTGCATACCCAAATCGGAGTAACATGACAGACTATAGCGCGCAGGCACCGCCTGCGGTTCAAAAGGTCGCGCACCCATGGCGCAGGGAAACGGCGGTCTCGGTGAAAACGCTTACCGAGCGGACCGGAATCTTCAGGCTCTCCTGCGCCGCAGCGCGCCATGGCTTACCAAGAGCGATGCCGAGCGATTGAGCAGCTTCGGCGGCTGGGTGGCAACCGCCGTCGACGAACAGGCGGATTACACGAACCGCTTCGCGCCCCCTGTTCTCGAAACCCTGGACGAGGACGGCCGCCCCCGCTCGGTGGTCCGTCACAATCCGCTCTATGCGGCGGTGCACCGCGAGGTCTACGAGCGGGGCATCGTCGGGCTCAATTACGGCTCGACGGGGCGCCCCTACACGTTGACCTTCGCGATGGGCTATCTGCTCGCGCAGTCCGACATCTCGATCCACTGCCCGGTGACGCTCACCGGCGCTGTCGCCCACGTGCTCGATCGTTTCGCGCCCGAGGCGGTGCGTGACATCTACTTGCCGCGGCTTGTTCGCATGGACGGCAAGGCGGTGACCGGCGGCACCTGGGTCACGGAGAAACAGGGCGGCAGCGACGTTGGCGCCACCCGGACCACGGCGCGGCGCACCAACGAGGGTGTCACGCTCAACGGGCTCAAGTGGTTCGCCAGCAATGTCGACGGTGGGCTCGCGCTTACCCTTGCCCGGCCGGAGAGTGCGGCGGACGGCGGCACCGGGCTCGGCCTCTATCTGGTACCGGCGCGCGCACCTGACGGCGCGCCCAACCGCTACCGGATCAGGCGGCTCAAGCACAAGCTCGGCACCCGAGGCCTCGCTACCGGGGAGATCGAGCTGGAAGACGCCCACGCATTCGAGGTAGCGCCTCCGCCGGATGGGCTCAAGACGATGATGGCGGCGCTCGGCTACAGCCGGATCCACAACGCGATGGCTTCCGCCGGCATACAGCGGCGCGCCTTCGCGGAGGCACTGGCGCACGCCGAGACGCGCATCGCCTTCGGCCAGCACCTCGCCGCCTACCCGATCGTGCAGGACCAGCTGGTCGAAATGCAGGTACGTGTGGAAGCCAGCGTGGCGCTGGCTTTCGCCGCGGCGCGCGCCTTCGACGAGGCGCAGACGACGCCGGCCGAGCAGCCCTGGATGCGGCTAGCCACCGCGCTCGCCAAGTACCTCACAGCGGCGTGGGCGATCACCGCGACCAGCCGCGCCATCGAAGTTCTGGGCGGCAACGGTTACACCGAGGAATGCCCCACGGCCAGGCTCTACCGCGATGCCCAGGTTCTCACCGTGTGGGAAGGGCCGCCGAACATCCAGGCGCTGGAGGTGCTGCGCCTGGCAGGGGCTGAGTCGCCGGGGCTCGCGGCCTACCATGCGCGCCTCGACGCCATACTCAACCTGCCCTTCGTTGCCAACCATTCGGCCTTCGTGCGGGCACGCGCGCTGATCTTCCAGGCCCGACGTGAAGTTGTTGCGCTGACGTCCCTGATCCGGGACGACGCCGCCGAGGCACCGCGCCAGGCCCACCGGCTGATGGACCGCATGGCCAAGAGCCTGGCTGCCGCCCTGCTCGTCGAGGAGGCGGCCGCCGACTGGGGCGCGGGCGATGCGCGCAAGGCCGTGGTCGCGCGCCTCTTCGCCGCGCAGGAGCTGGCGGCGCCGGAACCGCCGAAGCCCGGCGAGAGCGAGGGCCAGCGGTTCTTCCGGCCGCTCGCCCAATACGAGAGTATCGAGACGACGCAATCGGATTGACCGCGTGTCGAAGCCGGCGGAGGAATACGCCTGTTCGGCCAGCGCTGCCGCGTGTTATGTGCTGGGCTCGCTGACAGAATGAGCGCGCGTTACCGGAGCGAATGGGATGGACATCAACGGCAAGGAGATCGCGGTCGAGCAACAGGGCGACGGCGACGCGGTGGTCATGGTTCACGGCCTCGGCGGCACCGGCAACACCTGGTACCCGCAGGTCGGCCCGCTCGCCCGGTTCTTCCGCGTGGTCCGGCTCGATCTCGAGGGCTCGGGCCGCTCGCCTGCTACGGGCGCGCTTTCCATCGACTCCTTCGCCGCCGACGTGATCGCGGTAATGGATGAGCTGGATATCGCGACTGCGCACCTCTGCGGCCACTCAATGGGCACGATCGTCTGCCAGCATATTGCCGCGGAGCGGCAGGAGCGGGTGAAGAGCCTCGCGCTCCTGGGCCCGTTGGCCGAGCCGCCCGAACCCGCCCGCCAGGCGATCCGCGACCGTGCCGGCGTGGCGCGGAAGAACGGCATGGTGCCGATCGCGGACACGTTGGTGGAAGTTGCGATCTCGGCCGAGACCAGGGCGCACTATCCGGCCGCGGCCGCATTCGTTCGCGAGATCCTCATGCGCCAGGATGCGGAGGGCTACGCGCGCACCTGTGAGGCGCTTGCCGCCGCCGAGAGCGCGAACCTCGCCAACATCGGTTGCAAGACACTGCTGATCACCGGCGACGAGGACGGAGTCTCGCCGCCGCCTGCGGTGAAGGCCCTGAGCAGCCGGATCAAGGGCTCCAGGGTCGCGGTGCTCCCCGGCTGCGGCCACTGGACTCCCATCGAGAAGCCGACGCAGGTCAACGGTCTGCTTCTCAACTTCCATTACAGCTTCAGTTAGGTCGGGCGATGGCGACACGCACACAGACGAAGCAAGAGGCCAAGCGCTCGAGTGCAAGCAGGGCGCGGCCTTCCACCGCCAAGCGGGGCGGGCGCGGCGCGCGGGTGACGAGGTCGTCCGGGAAAACGCCAGCGACATTCTACGTTTGCCGCTCTTGCGTCTGGTCCGAATCCGCGCGGGAGCGCGACGGCAAGCGTCAGGGCACGTTTCTACTGGAGGCGGTGCACGATCTGATCGAAGCCGAGCCCCTGCCGGAGGCGCTCAACCTGCGCGCGGTCTATTGTCTGAACGGCTGCAAGAGCCCGTGCAATGTCGGCTTCCGCTCGGCCGGAAAGCACCACGTGCGCTTCAGCCATTTGACGCCAGAGAATGCGGCGGACGTCATCGCCTATGCCCGCGCTTACCAGGCGAGTGCGACCGGCGAAGTCTCCGAGGACGAGACGCCGGCTGCGATGCGCGGCAAGATGACGGTGCACACCCCGCCGATTGGTTAGTCCCCGCCTCAGCTCCGCCAGGTGGCCGGTTCGCCGGCCTCGACCTCTTGCTCCTCCAGCTGCGCACCGGCGTAGCGTCGGTTGGCCTCACCCAATGCGTCGCGCAGGGCCTGTGCGAGGCTCGCGCGCTCCTCTGGTGCAAGGAACGGGCCGATGACAATCGAGCGGCCGTGCGAGGTGAGAATGATCTGGCTGTGGTGCTCCACTGGATCGTCGAGGGCGACGCGGAGCCAATAGGGGTTGAAGCGCCATTCCGTGGTGCGGCCGTTGGGCGCGATGCGCCGGACCACGACTTCGTCGGCAGTGACGCGGATGGTCTCCCGCAGTCGGCCCGAGCGATAGCTTAGCCGGAAGGCGAGGTAGAGCAGCGCGATGTCGAGGCCGAAGAAGCCGAACACCGGCCATGCGCCCTGGAGCAGAAAATAGGTGCCAAGGCCGACGCTGACCACGACCACGCAGGCCATGACCGCGAGGAAGCCGGAACGCTCGAGCGAACGGTTGGGCGCGAGCACCGCATCGAAGAGCACCGGCGCATCGGACCTGTCATGCCGGATTGGGGAGTCCGGCTGGCACGGAGAGGAGGACGTCATATCAAGAGGGTAATGGCTTCTAAGCGCGCCGGTAAAGCACGACGGCGGAATTCGCCGATTCAGGGCAGGTGACTGACCGTATCGCCCCCTTTTTTGGGGAGAGTCACCTTGACACTATTGGCCGAATCGCCGTCAACTCCACAGCGACCAGTTTGAGCCAGGAGGAGGCTATGCTCAAGAGATCGTGGGCGGTGCGGATTGCGATTGTCGCCCTTCCGCTGGCCGTCGCTGCAGGCTGCCAGACCACCGAGCAGCAAGAGCAGGCGGCGGCAGCCATTGCGGGCGCCGAAGCGATGGCGGCGCAGGCCATGGAAACGGCTAATCAGGCCATGATCGCCGTCGACGAGCTGCGCGCCGCAATCGATGAGGCCAACGAGAGCTCCCAGGCGGCGGCAGCGGCGTCAGAGGCGGCGGCAGCAGCGGCGGAAGCAGCGGCCGAGGCAGCACAGGCGGCCGCGGATAAGGCCGACCGCATCTTCCAGAAAGGGATGCGCAAGTAGAGCGGGCGGGCGGCTCTCTCGCCGCCCAACGATGGCTAGCCGGGAGTCGTAGAGCGGTCCACGGTGACTTGGACAGGGACGCCGGACCGTTCCACCAGAGCCCTGCGAATGAGGTGCCAGTCCAGTCGATCCTGGTCGGCGCCTGCCTGCGCCTTTATTCGATAGAGGGCGTCGGCGCGTGAGCGCGCGTCGACGCTCTCGATCAGCCCCGTCCTCTCCAGCTCGTCCGCCTGTTCGGCCTCGGGGTGCGCTTCCACGTAGAGCTCGCCGTCATACCAGCCGATCTTGATCGCCTGGCTGATGACCTGGACCGGTGTGCCGATCGGCACGAGCTCGAACAGCCGCACGATATCCTCGGGGTAGAGGCGTATGCAGCCGTGGCTCACCCGTCGCCCGACCCCCCACGGCATGTTGGTGCCGTGAATGAGATAGGTGGGCCAGTCGAAATAGAGCGCGTGGCTGCCGAGCGGGTTGTTGGGGCCCGGCGGCACGACCTTGGGCAGGTCCGGCTTCTCGGCACGGATCGAGTCCGGCGGGTACCAGGCGGGCCCTACCTTCTTGCGGACGATCTCGGTGGTGCCAAGAGGTGTCAGCCAACCCTCCTTCCCCACCCCGAGCGGGAAGGTCTTGGGCTCGGTGCCCTCGGGCCCGAAGTAATAGAGGCGATGCTCGGCGAGGTTGACGATCAGCCCCTCACGTTCGGCGTCCGGCAGGACGTGAGCGGTCGGCAGCACGATCGGCGTGTCCTCGCCCGGGACCCAGGGATCGATGCCGCGGTTGGCCGCGATCATCTCCACGTAGCCGAGGCCGTTGGCGCGCGCGAGATCGAGCAGCGTGTCCTCGTAGGCAGTGACGATGTGGCTGAGCGCGCCGATCATGTCGCCGGAGCGGACTTCGCTCTCGGCCTCCAGGGCCGCAGCACCGACGACCGAAGCCAGCGGCGCCGCAGCCATAGCGGCTGCGATGGTGAAGTCCCGTCGACTGAGCCGCATCTTGCGCCCCTCTACGCCGGGCCGCTTTCGACCGGGGCGTCCGCGCGGCTGCCCCAATCGCTCCAGGAGCCATCGTAGACGGCGACCTGCTCGGCGCCGATTGCGGCAAGCGCGAGCGCAAGCGTGCACGCCGTGATGCCGGACCCGCAAGTGGCGACGACCGGCCGGGCGGGATCGACTCCGGCGTCGGCGAAGGCGCGTCGTATTGCCGAAGTGTCGCCCAACGCCCCGTCGTTATCGTCGAGAACGGCGTTGAAGGGGACGTTGCGGCTGCCGGGGATATGCCCGCGCGGGAGGTCGGGCCTCGGCCCCGGATCCTCGCCCGTGAAGCGGGCGGCGGCGCGGGCATCCACGATCTGCGCGCTGCCCGTGCCGAGTGTGGCGCGGACCTGCTCGAACGAGCGGACCAGCGCCTGGTCGGGGGCCCGCGCCGTGAACGATCCCGGCGCGATCGAGGGCGCGCCGCTCTCCACGGGGTGGCCTTCTGCCTGCCAGCGCGGCAGGCCGCCGGCGAGAACCGACACCCGCTCGTGCCCGAAAACACGGAACATCCACCAGACGCGTGCCGCGCTGTAAAGGCCTACGGTATCGTAAACCACGACATGTGAGTGGTTGCCGACGCCCAGCGCCGAGACGCTGCGCCCGAAGTGTTCCGGCGACGGCAGCATGTGTGGCAGCGGTGAGTCGGGATCGCAGATCCCGTCGATATCGAAGAAGGCCGCGCCCGGAATGTGGGCCTCCAGGAACTCCGCGGCCGGGTCTCGCGCCAGCGGCGGCAAGTGCCAGGAGCCGTCCAGCACCCGCACCGTACTGCCCGCACCACCTTTTGTGGCGAGCCAGGCCGGGGTCACGACTAGGGGCGTCTCAGCCTCGCTCACGATGGCTCTCTGAACGCGAGCGAAACGCGCCGGTTGTGCCGGCCCTTGCTCTCGATCTTGCGGACGATGACCGCTCCGATCTCGCCTGTGCGCGCGACATGGGTGCCGCCGCAGGGCTGCAGATCGATCCCCTCGACATCGATCACTCTGACCCGACCCTGGCCGCTGGGGGGCTTCACCCGCATGGTCTTCACCAGCTCCGGCTGCGCCGCGAGCGCTTCGTCGCTGATCCAGCGCGCCGCAACCGGGAGGTCTCGCGCGATGAGCGCATCGAGCTCTTCCTGAACCGCCAACTTTTCCAGCTTTCTGTCGATGTCGAAGTCGAGGCGGCCCTTCTCGGCTGAGAGCTGCCCGCCGGTCACCGGCGCGTCGATCACGGCGCTCAGCAGATGCAAGCAGGTGTGCATGCGCATGTGGCGGTGACGGCGCTCCCAGTCCAGCTCGGCAATCACGCGGCTTCCCGGCGTCAGCGTCGAAGAATCGGGGTCGATCAGGTGCAGGATGTCGTCGCCGGTCTCGCCCTTGCGTGTGTTCGTCACGGCGATCTCGGTGCCGTCCTCCGTGCGCAGGACGCCCGTATCGCCGGGCTGGCCGCCGCCCTCGGGGTAGAAGACCGTGCGATCGAGCCGCACCGCTCCGGCGTCTGCCGCGCTGACTGTCGCCTCGCAGGTGCGGGTGTAGGGCTCGGCGCGAAACAGCAGCTCAGTCGGCGGCATCGGGTGCGTCGTCGAGCCAGGGCGGCACCGGCAGGTCGCGCTCGCGCAGGAACGCGGCGTTGAAGAGCTTGCTGAAATAGCGGGTGCCGTAGTCGCAAAGCACGGTAACGATGGTGTGGCCGGGCCCCATCTCCCTGGCCAGCCGGATCGCGCCGGCCACGTTGATCCCGGTCGAGCCGCCCATGATGTGGCCTTCGTTCTGCGCCAGATCGAAGATCACGGGCAGCGCCTCGGCATCCGGGATCTGGAACGGCACGTCGATCGGCGCGTCTTCGAGGTTGGCGGTGATCCTGCCCTGGCCGATCCCTTCGGTGATCGAGCTGCCCTCCGCCTTGAGCTCGCCGTGGGCGTAGTGGTTGTAGAGCGCAGCCCCCATCGGGTCCGCGAGACCGATCGTTACCGAGGACTTGCGCTCCTTGAGGGCCATGCCGACCCCGGCAAGCGTGCCGCCGGTGCCGACGGCGCAGATGAAGCCGTCGACCTCACCCCCGGTCTGCTCCCAGATCTCGGGTCCCGTCGTCTCGACATGGGCCTGGCGATTGGCCACGTTGTCGAACTGATTGGCCCAGACCGCGCCGTTCGGCTCCTTGACGGCGAGCTCGTCGGCAAGCCGGCCCGAATACTTCACGTAGTTGTTGGGGTCGCGGTAGGGGACCGCCGGTACCTGGATCAGCTCCGCGCCGCAGAGCCGCAGCATGTCCTTCTTTTCCTGGCTTTGCGTCTCGGGAATCACGATCACCGAGCGGTAGCCGAGGGCGTTGCCGACGAGTGCAAGCCCGATACCGGTGTTGCCGGCGGTGCCTTCGACGATGGTGCCGCCGGGCTTCAGCACGCCCCGCCGCTCGGCATCGCGCACGATGAAGAGCGCAGCCCGGTCCTTGACCGAGCCGCCGGGGTTCAGGAACTCGCACTTGCCGAGGATCTCGCAGCCGGTCGCCTCGGAGGGGCCGTTCAGGCGGATCAGCGGCGTGTTTCCGATCAGCTCGACGAAACCCGGTACGGCTGTCATGACGCTCCACGCCCCTGAGAAAGCGGCGCACACTAGCCCGGATTTCTCACCAATGTCACGGCCTGCGTCGCGCCTAGGCGTTCGATCCGCTAGCCCGCATTTCGCACCACCAGCACGGTCATGCGTGCTGACGCGAATATTCATTGGGTTGTGTCCCCAGGCGTGGTGTAGGAGCTCTAGGTCCGTCTGCTAGCTGTGGATAAGCAGCCCGCCGCAGCGACCGCCGCGAGTCTGGCGGCGGCGGGCTGCTCGTCCCTGTCCTTCCCTTGCGCCATTCCGTCGTCCGCCCGGTCGCCCTCAGGCCGCGGATCGGGCCCGGGGTTTGTCCCCGGGCCCTTCCGACCGCCGGCATCGTCCGGACGCCGCGTCTTCTCCGCTCCGTACGTCGCCGCCTCACCAGCGTGCCGTCATGCGGAACCCAGCCGTGTGCTCCGGCGCCGCGCCCGCATTGTCGTTCGCGGCCTCCCGGCGGGTCGCCTCGGCGGAGAACTCGAGCGACCCGGCATCACCGCGCATGTCGCGGTTGAACCGCCAGCCCAGGCTGTATTCCCGGTGGCCGTTCGACATGCCGAAGCCGAGCTCCGGGGTCGAGGTGAAGCGGTCGCCAAGCGCCCCGAAGCCGAAGCCGAAGCGCAGCTCGAGACGGCGGCTCTCCAGTGGGTCGCCGTCGTCGCCCACTGCGAGTCCCGCCAGGGTGCGCCGTCCGAGCAGCGCGTCCGCACCGCCCGAGGACGCCCCGCCCAGCGTCTGGGTCACGGCGAGGCTCGGGCCGCGCCCCCGGTCGGCATGCGGCTGCCAGGCGAGCGAGCCCGACACGCCCTGCTCCCGGAACCCTGACGACTCGTGGGTCAGGATGCCCCGTCCGGAGAGCCGCAGCTTCAGGCCGTTCTCCGGATGCGACCAGGCAAGCCCGGCCCCGGCGTCGAGCCCGAAGCCGGTCTCGGCGTCGCCGCCGTCATGCCGCACCCCGAGCTCGAGCGTCGGCTCCAGCGTGCCGCCCGCAACCTCGAGGCCGCGCCAAGTCCCGTCCAGGCCGAGCCGGAGCCGGGTCGCATCGCCGCTCGCCGCGGCGAGGTTGCCGGCGTCCGAGCGCAGCGCCTCGGAACGCGTGCGCACCGCCAGTGCGTCGGTCTCGACCGACACCTCCGGACCGCCCTCGGCCGGCGCCTCCGCGAGCACGCCGCGCAGCCCCGCAGCCGCCATCGTCAGGTGCATGTCGGTCTCGACCGGTGTCTGACCCTCCGGCGTCAGCGTCAGCGTGCCCGCGCCGTAGCCGGCCACGCCCCACACCGTCACCCGGTCGTTCACCTGGTAACGCCCGTAGGGATAGAGCCCGGTCACCGTGCTCTCGACCGTCCCTGCGGAGGCGCCCCGGTAGCTGCCCTCTCCCAGGGCGTGGGACAGCATCAGCCCCGCGTTCCAGCCACCTGCCCCGGTTCCCGACGCAGGGCCACCGGTCCAGTCGGCGCCGACGATTGCGCCGGTCACCTCGCCCGAGAGGGAGAGGTCGCCCTCGCGCCCGTCGAAGCCGCTCCGGGCGCCCCGTCCCCAGAGGGAGATCACGCCGCTGCCTGCGCCATCTCCCTCGGCGGTGAGCTGGAAGGACGAGCCGTTCAACAGCTCGCGGGGCTCCAACGGCCGGTAGCCAATGTGGGGGTCCGACCGCTCCGCCCCTGCCCCGGACCCCGATGCGGAGTCCTCACCGCCCGGCGCAGCCTCCGAGCGTATGCTGACCCGCTCGCCGGCGAGCGTCACCTGCACCCCGGCCGCCGGCGGCCCCTGCAGCCGGTCCTGCACTGCGTCCACGACCTGGTCCGCAACCGTGCGCCCGAAGCGCGCCAGCCAGGCCTGCGGCATGAGGTCGCTGTTGCGGATCGTACCGGTCGCCGTGGCGTCGGCCAGATACGCGCCGCTCACGTTCGAAAGCGTGACGGTCAGGGTCTCCGAGCCCTCGTCGATGGTATCGTCCAGCACCGGGACGATGACCGTTTTCGCCGTCTCGCCCGCCGCGAAGGTGAGCCTGCCGCTCGTCGCGGCGTAGTCCAAGCCCGCCGTCGCACTGCCGTCGGCGGTCGCGTAGTCCACCGTCACCGCTGCGGAGGACGTCCGGGAGAGCGTCACCGCGAACGCCAGCGCCGCGCCCGGACCCTCCTGGACCTCGGCGTCCGCCACCGACAGCCCCGCAGGACCCCGGATCGTCGCCGAGGGCGTGTTCGACAGCGCCTCGCCGTCCGGCGTGCAGATCGCACCTGCGGCGCTGCAACCGCCTGTCGTCGCCGGCAGGCTGAGCGTCACGTCGCCGTGGCCGGAAGGCCTGATCCAGAAGATCCACTGGTCGAAGGCGCCGGGGTCCACCCGGCGTCTGCCGCTGACCGTGCCGCCGCTCACCTGGAGAGCGTCCTGGATCGCCTGGTTCTTGTCGAACGGCTCGCTGCCGTCGAACACCGGCTCGCTGAACACGAGGCGGAACCCGAACACGTTCGATCCGCCATGCTGCTCCGGCACGTCCTCGAACGACGCCATCAGCGCAGACGCATCCACGATCCGGCCCGTCGCCTGCGCCTTCGCGATCTCCGCCTCCGATGGGGCGGAGAGTGTAAAGGTCAGGGTCTCGTCACCCTCGTCGATGCGGTCTTCATGCACCGCCACCTCGGCCACCGCCCGGGTCTGGCCCGGCGCAAAGGTCAGCCGGCCGGCGGCCCGCGCATAGTCCGTTCCGGCGATGGCGCTCTCGTCCGACGTCGCGTAGGCGACCGTCACCGTCTCCAGCGACGCAGGAACGAGCGTCACGGCGAAGGCGAGACGTCCGCCCTCGGGCGCCGACGCATCCGCCACCGAAAACGCAGGCACAGGCCCGGACAACGTCCCGTCAAGACGGGCCCCGGGATGGCGCAGATCCGCAGCGAGCCCCCCTCGGTGCATGGCGCCGCCTTCGAGCGCCAGCGTGTTGGCGAGTACCACCACGCTCGATGCCGGCCCGGCCGTCTCCGGTATGACGTAACCGAACACAAGCTCCCGCGACTCCGAGCCGCCCGCATAGACCGCGCGGACTTCCGTCGCCGCGCCGGCCATGATGCCGAGCGACGGCCTTCCGCCCTGCGTGTCGACCGTCACACGCTCGTTGAAGGTCACGTGAACGCGCACCTCGTCCCCTGGACTCCAGAGCCCGTCGGCCTCGGCTTCCACAGTGACTGCGGTGACGACCGGCGTCACGTCGAAATGCTCCGGCGCATGACGCCCTTCGGCGTCGTGAACCGTCGCACCATTGAGCGACAGTCCGTTCGGGAACACGCCCGCGACCCTCGCACCGGCTTCGTTCGCCGTGACCGGATAGGCGAAGTGGAGCGTCGAAGTCCCCCCGCCGCCGACCCACGGCGCCTCGCGCCGCACGCCGTCGAGAACGATTGCGAGCGACGGCCGTCCGTTCGAGTCGTCCACCCACACGGGACGGTTGAAGCTGAGTTCGGCTTCCACCGTCTCGCCCTCGTCCCAGATCCCGTTACTGCCGGGGTCGTTTACCACGCGCGCACCGGTGGCTTTGAACAGTTCGAGTGTCGTGGTGTCCGCACACACAGGCTCGGACCAGGGTCCGATCTCCGCGTCGGCGAGCAACGCCGCCACCCGGAAGTGCGCCGCCGCTGCCCTGCCCACCGTCAGCACGAATTCGGTCGGATCCCCGGTGCCCGCCGGCAGAGCCTGCGCAGCCGCCCACGACGGCGACGCCTGCCCGCAGGGCTCGACCGTCCACGTAACGACCCAGCTCGTGATCTGGTCGGGCGCGATGTCCTGTGGCCAATCCCACGTCAGCCTGAGCTCAGTATCGCTCATTGGCTCCGCGTGCGGATTGCGGGGCTTGCCCGGAATCCCGTCCGGGCCGGGCGCGTCGTTGTCAGATACGTGTCGCCTCGCCACCGGCTCGCCCCGATCGTAGCCGGAGCTTGGCGCGATGACGACGAACACGTTGCTGGCCGTCTCGTATGTGGCGTCGTCCACCGTCGCCACCTCGAGCACCACCTCGCTTGTCCCCGCCGCGATGGTGACCTCCGACGGCGATGGCGCCTGGAGCATGGCCCCCGACTCGCTTACCACGACTTCGACTCGCAGGTCCGAGGCCGGAGGGGGGTCCGCGGTCACGATGAACGCAAGCACGTCGCCTTCCCTTGCCTGAGGCGATCCGGACGGTTCTGCCACCGACACCGTCACCGCCGATGACGGCGCAGTGCTTCCGGCTCCCGGCACAGACCAGTTTTCCGCATGCACATGGTCCGGGTTGCGGGGATTGCGCGCGTTGCGCGCGAGCACCCGCACTTCGTAGGACGTGCCCGTCTCAAGCCCCTCAAGCACAGCCCGCGTAACGGTGACGCCAACGGGCCCGTCCAGCCAATCGGCCTCGCCCGCCTTGCGGTACTGCACGTCGTAGCTCTCGATAGAGCGGGGGTTGCCCTGGTCCAACGGCGGACTCCAGGTCGCTTCGAGCACTGTCGGAGAGAGCGCGCTCACCGTCGGCGCCGCCGGCGCCGCCGGCGCCCGGCCTCCGTCGTTGTCGAGAACGCGTATCGTCGCCGACGACAGCTCTCCGACCCCGTAGCCGTCTCCCGGCAGGAGGCTGAGCGTAACCGAGCCGTCGGGCTCGATGGCGCTGTCGTCGAGCGTCGCAACCACGCGCGGCAGGCTACTCGCTTGCCAGCGCGGCCCTAACTGTATCGTTTCTCTTGAGATGGGATTCAACATCATCTCCCCCGTATACGTGTAGCGGACGTCCAGTTCGATCCAGTGAGTGAGCGGGCTGGAGAGCAAAATATCGAACCGGGCATACTCACCCTCGACGATCGTATCCACGTCGTCGTGCGGCACGATCGTGAGAGTGAGCGACACCGGGGTCGCGGTCAGCGGGTTCGAAGGCGCACCCGGCCCGGACTGGTTCACCGCCCGCACTCGGAAGCGGTACTCCACCTCGTTCTCGAGCCCGGTCACCGTGTGTTCGAGCGCGGCGCCGGCCGGCTCCCAGTCGTGAACCACGCTGCCGTCATCCACCCGCTCGACGTGGACCTCGTAGCCTGTGATCGAAGTGCCGCCCCTGGCCGGCTCCGTCCACACGAGCCGCACCTGCTCGAATCCGGGCCACGCCACGGTGAGCACCGGCGCCTGTAGCGCCGTGTCGTCGTCTTCGACCGCCACCGCAACATCGGCCGCCGCCACCGCGTCGTAGCCGCCGCCCGATACCGCATGCGACACCGTTGCCGCGTCGTCCGCCGCGTCGCCGTCCTGGGCCGCCGACACCGTCACAGTCTGCGCCTGGCTCCAGGTCGAGGCGGTGAAGGTCAGCGCGGCGGGCCGGACCGTGACGTCCGGGTCACCGGCCGCCGCAGGGGTCACCGTCACCGGTCCCGTCGGCTGCGAGAGGAGCGCAACCGTGTAGGTCCGGCTGTCCCCCTCCGGCACCGTCAGCGCCGTCTCCGACACCTCCACGCCGGCCGTGTCGTCGTCCGTGATCGTCACGGTCGCGGCCGTCACCGTCAGGCCCTGAACCGTGCCGTTGACCGAGATCGTCTCGGCGTCCTCGTCGATGGCGTCGTTCACCGGCGCCAGGCTGAAGCTCGCCGTCCCCTCGGTCTCGCCCGCCGGGATCGTCAGCGTGAAGCCCGGAACCGCCGTGAAGTCGCCGGCCGAGGCCGTCCCCGCCGACACAGACACCGACACATCGGTATCCGATGTCCGCGGCGCGGCGTCCAGGGTGCCCGTCACCGCGACGGCGGTTGCGCCGGCATCCTCATCGACCGCTTCCGGCAGCACCGACAGCGCCACGACGGTGGACGCCGTGTCGTCGTCCTCGACCGCCACCGCAACATCGGCCGCCGCCACCGCGTCGTAGCCGCCGCCCGATACCGCATGCGACACCGTTGCCGCGTCGTCCGCCGCGTCGCCGTCCTGGGCCGCCGACACCGTCACAGTCTGCGCCTGGCTCCAGGTCGAGGCGGTGAAGGTCAGCGCGGCGGGCCGGACCGTGACGTCCGGGTCGCCGGCCGCCGAAGGGGTCACCGTCACCGGCCCCGCCGGCTGCGAGAGGAGCGCAACCGTGTAGCTCCGGCTGCCCCCTTCCGGCACCGTCAGCACCGTCTCCGATACCGCGACGCCGGGTTCGGTCCGGTTCAGGATCCGCACGGAAGCCTTGCGGGAATTTCCGCCGGGCGGGGTGATGCCGTCGATATGGTCGTAAGCTTCGTAGTGACCGCCGATGTTGCCGGACTGCGTCTCCTCGGATCCGGCAAGGATCTCGAACGTCACCTGGCCGTCGTCGCCCGTCACACCGTCGTTTACCGTCGGGATTTCGACGATGATCTCGGTCTCGGAGGCGCCGAATGTCTCCTGCCCGTTCTGCGGCGACGAAACGTATCCGCCGACCGCAGATATCGCGAAGTCGATGTCCGTCGAAGCTCCGAGCAGGCCGTCCGGGTTCAACAAGTCCGATGTCCAGATGCGGGTCAGCTTAAAGCGGGCGGGCTCGCCTTCGTTCACTTCTTCGTCGACGGCTTCGACGGTGATGGTCGGGTTCCGGTTGAGGACCTCGATGTCGACCGCCGTCACCGAACCGAAGGAAAATTTGGGACAGAACCGGACGTCGGCGGGAGATCCGTAACATGTTCCATCTAAAGGAACGATCTGCCCTGGATATTCGTTCATGTCGCGAACTTGCGGCAGGATATCGATCTTGATGCGGCCGTTATTCGGGCCGACGTACCGTTGGCCCCCGCCGTTCAGGCTCACCAGAAAACCTTCATGCGGTTGATCCGAACAGGGAAACCGTGCTTTGAAGTCGCGGCCGAATCGCGTAAAGATGGGATGGTTCAGCTCTTCCCGGACGTGCAGCGGGATTCTGAGGAATTCCTCGTCAGGCGCGAGCGTGCCTCCCGTGCATACCACCTCATATTCGATATCTTCCCCTTCGACCATCGATCCGACCCAGGTGTCGCCCTGGACCGTCATCGCCGGCGAGATCCACCGGAGCGAGACCTCCGGAATGTCGTCGTCTTCGACCAGGACCGTCGCACGGCCGGTGCCTCCGACGCCATACTCCAGCGCGTTCCTGATTCTTACCGAGATCTCGCCGTCGCCCTCGTTATCGCTGTCGGCTTCCGAGGCGAGCGGCCGTGTCACTTCGGTCACGCCTTCTGCAAACACGACGGTGGTGAACCCCGACAATCCGTTGTTGAGCGTCAGCAGGCGCGTGAAGGGGTCCATGACTTTCCAGTGGCCGGAAACGTTGATCCCCACGGACAGCCTTTCCGCCGTGCGCCCGACGCGGCTGAAGCGGAACACCGCGTCGGAGCCTTCGGTCACGGTGGCCTGCACGGGGCTCACTGAAACCGTCGTGGGAATGTTCGGGATGGCCTGAATGGTTGCCGCGGGTCCGTGGCCGTGGTCGTTCACCGCGCGCACCTCGGAGGTGTAGAGCGTGCCGTTCGTCAGGCTCCGGAAGGCGCCGGAAGTCAAGGACCCGACCGAAATCCAGGGAATGTCCGAGGGTATCCAGACGCCTTCCGCGTTTCGGATCTGGTAGTACCGGATGCTGGAGGCGCCGCTATCGGCCGGCGCGGACCAGCTCAGAACGATCCCCCCGTCTTCCGTCGTGGCTGTAAGCTGTTGGGGAGCGGACGGACCGTCTGCCGACGGCGACTGGGCCTGCGCCGGCAGCGCTCCCGCCAGCACGCCCAACAGGAACGCCAATAGCACCGCCAACGCGAGAAACAGGCGCGCGCCGCCGTTGTGGCTTAGCCGGACGGAACTGCCGGTCGAACGAGGTTTCGATGCCGTGTCGAAATTGGTCGACCCCAATTCGACAGCGAAGTTCCGATGGATAAATGCGTTCATTGCCCGATTCCTCTTCCTTGGCCAGCGGAACGAGACTGTTGGTCACGTTCTCCGATTACTGGCTGGAAGAATGCGAAGGGAATCGGATAAACGGCATATACAATTTGCCGTTTCCTGAAATACAGTACGCTCCGTCTTGTCTCTACAGTCTCGTTAATCTCGTTGCTACTGGACCTGTGTTTTCGTATGAATTGTATCGTTGACCCAATATGAATTGTGTCGCTGATCTAATATGAATTGTGTCGGTGATTTAACCGGTACAGTACTTGTTGGATTCATCGGTTTGTTGCGGACAGTCGCGGCCGAACGATAGAAGCAGATGAGGGAGGTGCCGGGTTGGCGTCGCTGGCCCTGAGCATTGGCGGCGCCGGCCGGCTGCTGCGCAAACGGTTTGCTATCCTGCGGATTCCGGAGGAGCGTGAGGGGCGCGTTTCGTTGCGGGTACTTGACAGAGAAACGAATCACAGGGCAATAGACGGAAGACCCGACTTTCGACGCAACTAAGACCACGGGAGTCAGATATTCCTTAATTGATGGATCCGGGGGTCAAAGTTGATGGGTCCGAGGTTCGACTCCTTGTGCGCCCACCATCCATCGAAAATGTGCCGGTTAAGCGGGAGGTATCCATGGCGCTCAGGGACAGCGTGGACGGAATCCTGAAGGCTGCGGTTTCGAGGGGCGATGTGCCCGGGGTTGCCGCGGGCGCGACCACGGTGGAGGAAACCGTTTATGAGGGCGGTTTCGGCGAACGCACGGCCGGCAGCGGCACGACGATGACGCCGGATACGGTCGGCTGGATCGCATCGATGACAAAGGTCCTCACCGGCGCGGCAGCCATGCAGCTGGTCGAGCAAGGCAGGATGGAGCTCGACGAGCCGGCGAGCGCAGTCATCCCCTATCTCGGCAGGGTCGAGGTGCTGGAAGGCTTCGACGACGATGGCCAGCCGAAGACGCGCCCGCCGAAGCAGCAGGTGACGCTGCGCCACCTGCTGACCCACACCTCCGGCTTTGCCTATGAGATCTGGAGCGAGGACATCCTGGCCTATCAGGAGGCTAAGGGCGTGCCGCAGATCACGACCTGCGAGAACGCCGCGCTGACGACGCCGCTCCTGTTCGATCCGGGCGACCGCTGGGACTACGGCATCGGCATCGACTGGGCCGGCAAGATGATCGAGGCGGTGAGCGGCCAGCGGCTCGGGCACTATATGAAGGAGAACATCTTCGACCCGCTCGGCATGGACGACACGGCCTTCCGGATCACGCCGGCGATGCAGCAACGGATCGCGACCGTCCATGCACGCGGCGAAGACGGCGCCTGGATACCGATGGAGTTCACCATCGAGCAAGACCCCGAGTTCGAGATGGGCGGCGCCGGCCTCTACTCCACGGTCAACGACTACCTCAAATTCATCCGTATGATCCTGAACAACGGCGTGGCGAACGGCCACCGGGTGCTCAGGCCCGAGACCGTCGAGACCATGTCGGCCAACAGCATCGGCAACAGCTGTGTCGTGAAGCTCTCCACAGCCATGCCACCCTACTCCAACGATGCGGAATTCTTCCCCGGCATGGAGAAGACCTGGGGGCTGACCTTCATGATCAACAACGAGGCCGCGCCGACCGGCCGCACCGCAGGCAGCCTCGGCTGGGCCGGCCTCGCCAATTCCTATTTCTGGATCGATCCTGCGAAGGGCATCGGCGGCGCCTACCTGACCCAGATCCTGCCCTTCGCGGACGAGAAGTCTCTGCCGCTCTACCTCGATTTCGAAACGGCGGTTTACCGGAGCCTGTAGACGCCGGAGACGCCCACGCGTTCCCGGCTGCGCAATCGTCCACCGGAGAGAATATCCGGCTCTTGCCGGAGCCGGTCAGCGCGAAGGCGGGCACCTCGCGCGAGCCGGCCGGATCGCCGGTCTGGAGGCCGACTGATCCGCTCGATCGCTGCCGTGGTCGAGCCGGACGCGAATTAGGCGCTGCTTGTACGGGCGGCGCAGTCGATCAATGCCTCGAGCTCTCGAAACATCGCATCGCCCTGACAGAAGGCGACGTTGAACCGCATCTTCGGCGATGGCTCCATGTTGGGTCGAAACAGGGTGCCGGGCGCGAGCAGCAGGCTGCGCTCGACCGCCGCCTCGGCCAGAGGCGTCGTATCGACAATCCCTGGAATGTCCAGCCAGGCGAACAGCCCGTGTGTTCCGTCGTTGGCCGGACCGAGACCGAGTGCCTCGAGACGGCGAACTGCCGCGACGCGCGCTTTCTGTATCCTGTCAAAGAGCCTGGTGCGAAACTTCCTGTAGTTTCCCTGGTCGATCACCTCGCAAACCAGCCGCTCCGCATATTCGGAGGTGGCCGACTGGGTCAGGAGCTTCAGGTCCGCCAGATCCCGAAGGAGGTCCTTGTGGCCCGCGAGAAACCCGACCCGTAGCCGCGGCGACAGAATCATGGAAAAACTGGTCGTAAAGAGCACGCGGTCCAACTGGTCGAGGCCGGCAAGGCGGGGCGGGGCTTCCGGATGGCACAAGGCGTACAGGGCCTCCTCGACGATATGGAAGTCGTAACGCTCGGCGAGCTTGAGAAGCTTGAACATGGTTCCCTGGGCGATGCTGTTGCCCGTCGGATTCTGAACGATCGGAGTCGTGATGTAGAGGCGCGGACGGTGCGCCTTCGCGAGAGCCTCCAGCCGTTCCAGATCCGGCCCTTCGTCGGTCCACGGCACCCCGTAGACATTAGCGCCGAGGGCGCGCATAAGTCCGAACCACTGGTAATGCCCGGGATCGTCGACAAGGACTGCGTCTTCGGGCCGGACCATATGGCGGGCCACCAGGTCGATGCTGCCGGTGATGCCATTGGTTAGCAGTATCTGTTTCGGACACGCCTCGATTCCGTGTTCGGCAAGCAGACGGCAGACATGTGCACGCAACGGGGGGAAGCCGAACGGGTCGCCATAGCCGCTATCGAGGCCGTCAACTCCCCGGCGCGCCAGTTCGCGCATGGCCCGGTCCAGCCCGTTTTCCTCCTGCCACGACTGCGGCAGCCAGCCGCTGCCGGGCCGGTACTTGAAGCGGTTCTGGTTCGTCTGCTTCCGCAGGAGCCAGAGCACGTCGTCAGCCTGGGTCGCTTGCGGTTCGGCTTCGTCCGGCTCCTCCGGCCGACATGGCTTGTTGACGAAGAAGCCGGCGCCGGGCCGCGATCGGACATGGCCCGAGGCGACGAGCTGATCGTAGGCGTTGACGACCGTGAGCTTGCTGACGCTGTGGGTGGCAGCGAATTGGCGGATGGAGGGCAGACGGGTACCAGGGCGAAGCACCCTCTCGTCCACCAAACGTCCGATCCCCTTGACGATCTGCTCGGCCAGCGGCGTGCGCCGCGGCGAATCCAGATGGATCAACATTTCAAGTCTCCCCGTGTCGAAAGGCTGAGTTCACTGACGGCCCGCGATGTGGCGGCAAGCCCCGTCCAGAAAGCGGTCTGCGGTTGCCAACGCCCAGGTGCCATGTCGTCCGACGGTGGCAATTCAAGCTCCGTGCTTGAGGGGCGCAGGGTGGAAGCGGAGCCGGTCCCGAGCCCATCGGGGGTGCAAGTGTCGCGAACGGAAATGAGCGATCGATCAGCAATGCGGTTGCTTTCCAGCCAGTCCGTTGCGCGGCACCGGTGAGGCGGGAGCCCGGTCGTCTCGGTCCTGTTGCGGTATTGACATTCAACATACATTAGACGATATACGGTATAGGAAAAAGATATTCTATAAAATATGTGAATGCATATATCACATATCACGGATTCTCACATATCCGTGATGATCGGAGAGAAGCGCATGAGCACGGACGCCTATCGCGTGCTTCGTCACGAAATCCTGTACGGCACGATGATGCCGGGCGACCGGCTGCGGATAGCGGACCTCAACGACCGCTACCGGCTGGGACTGACACCGATCCGCGAGGCGCTGATGCGGTTGGCGAGCGAGGGCCTCGTCTCATGGCAAAGCTATCGCGGTGCAAGAGTGGCCGGGATCGACATCGAAGAGTTCCGGGACATGGCTCGAACCCGTCGGCAAATCGGGCGGCTGTGCCTGACGCAGGCCATCGAGCTGGGTGACGCGGCCTGGGAGGCGGAGATCATGCGGTCGTTTCACCTGCTGAAGCGAACGCCTTTTCCAAGCTCATCCGGTGTCACGGAAACGCCCGACAACTGGGTACGTTTCCACCGCGAGTTCCATTACGCGCTGATCGCTGCTTGCGGGTCTCCGTGGCTCCTGCGGTTCTGGGAAACGCTGGCTGACCATTCGGAGCGCTATCGCAAACTACGGCTGCTCCGTTCCGACGACGGGCAGCCAGTGGACCGCGATATCAGTCGCGAGCATGAGCAAATCATGCTGGCGGTCATCGCCCGCGACACTTCCGCCGCGACCGTGCTCTTGGACAGGCATCTGACCCAGACCGAAAAGGCGGTGGCCAGACTTCTCGAACTGGACGGAAAGTAGGTAGACGGCCGGATCGAGACGGCCGCCTGCCGGCAGGGTCAGGCTGGAGAGGGTTGCGTGGCTGGAGAGGCCCAGCGGCACGCCCTTCAGGCGCATCAGGCTCACGATCTCCTCCGGCCGGTAACGCTTTCTTGCCATCGCTGGTCGTCCTCTTTCCATAACCTAAGGGTGGACCAATCCGATGGGGGAAGATCACCGCCTCCCTAACGCACAAATAAGGCCGCTTTGCAGTTCGGCGCTAGCGTATCGCGGGCCTGGTTTTCAAGGCATAGGGCTGTGCTAACGTGAAGGAACGTCGGAGCCCGACGTGGGAGCGGTCTTATGGAACTCGCGCTCGACGCCGTCACCTCCGGCTATGGCGGCATCCCGATCGTCCGAGAGGTTTCGCTCGGGGTCGGCACGGGCGAGATCGTCGCCATCGTCGGCCGCAACGGGGTCGGCAAGACGACGCTGATCGAGACCGTCGCGGGCCTGCTGCCGGTCATGGCCGGCGGCATCGAGTTCCGGGGCCAGGACGTCACCCGCGCCGATGTGCGCGACCGCGCGCGTATGGGGATGGGCTACGTGCCCCAGGGGCGCGGAATCTTCTCGCGCCTATCGGTGGAGGAGAACCTCAGGATGGGCGAGCTGGTCGGCGGCAAGCGCGCCGAGACCGCCTTCGAACGAGTCTACGAGTGGTTCCCGCGGCTGCGCGAGCGGCGCCGGCAGCGGGCGGGCACCCTCAGCGGCGGCGAGCAACAGATGCTCGCCATCGGACGCATCCTGGTGGGCCGCCCGAGCATCCTGCTGCTCGACGAGCCGTCGGAAGGCATCCAGCCAACCATCGTCGAGCTCATCGCCGACGTGATCGCGAGCCTCAACCGGAAGGACTCGCTCACAGTGCTGCTGGTCGAGCAGAACATCGACCTGGTGTGCGCGACCGCCCATCGCTGCATCGTGGTGGACAAGGGCGCGACGGCGGCGACGCTCACGCCCGAGGAGCTCGCCGACCCAGAGGTCGCGCGCCAGTACCTCGCGATCTAGCCCGCGTCCGCAGTGGACACTATGTGGACGGTGGTGGCGGTTCGCTCGCGTGGAGGGCGTCGAGAAAAGTCTCGATCTGCGCCTTCGCAATGTCTTGGGTGATGAACACGATCCGCGTGCGCCGGTCGTCATCGGGCCACGCCTCCAGCCACTGAACCGGATGAAACAGGTGCTGGACGCCGTGGATGACGGCTGGTCTCCCCGGTCGCTCGGCGACGTTGACGATGCCCTTGACCCGTAACAGGTCGGCGCCTCTGCCGGCGATCAGCGCTTCGAGAAAGTACGAGAACGCGGCTTCGTTCACCGGCTCATCGCGGGTCACGCAGTAGGCGCCTATGCTGTCATCGTGTCGGTTCACGTCGTGGCCATGACGGTCGTGGCCCCCCACCTTACCCTGTTCGGCGAAGGCTTCCTCGCGCAGCCAACGCCCGACTTCGGGGCTCTTGCTCTCCATGTCGTAGAGACCGATATCGAACAGCATCGACGGCTCCGCCCGGCCCCTCTCGATCACGTCCATGGCAGCGCCCGGATTGAGCGCTCGAAGCTGGACCCGGAGTGCATCGACGTCAGCCGGCGCGGCCAAGTCCGTCTTCGTCAGCAGCAGGCGGTCGGCCACGGCCACCTGCTTCACCGCCTCCTCGTGGGCGGCGAGAGTGGGCGCGCCGTTCACGCAATCGACGGTGGTGACGACGCCGTCCAGTCGATAGACGGCGACGATCAGGCGATCCCGCATCAGCGTGTGCAGGATTGGAGCCGGGTCTGCCAGCCCCGTGGTCTCGATGACGAGGCGCGCGAAGGGCGAGACCATGCCGTGCTTGCGGCGCCGATAGAGGTCTTGCAGCGCGCTCAGAACATCGCCCCGCGCCGAGCAGCACAGACAGCCGCCGCGCAGTTCGACGATATCCTCGCTGGTCTTCTCCACCAGGGCGTGATCGAGGCTGATCTCGCCGAACTCGTTGATCACGACGGCCGTGTTGGCGAATGCGGGCTGGCCGAGAAGATGGGAGAGCACCGTCGTCTTGCCGCTGCCGAGAAAGCCGGTGATGACCGTCACCGGAATTAGCTCCTCAGGGGGGCGTTGCGGCATCGGCGGAAGCCCCGCTAAGCGGACCGCCGGCGGTCGGCGCGAACGACTGCCGCCCCGATGCCGCTCGACGCGCCGGTCACGAGAGCGGACTCGTAGCCGTTCACGGGTTCTCCAGAGTCCACTCGAGGTGATGGTCGTAGAGGGTGGCCGGCAGGGGGACGCCGGCGTCGTCCCAGCCCATCATCTGATAGTAGGTGGCAATCACCCGGCCGAAGGTGTCGCGGTCGAGGCGCTGGCCCTTCTTGGGGCCATCGGAAATCGCCTCGTCGAAGAACCGGTCGGGCAGCGTGTCGTCCTCCGGACCGAGCCCCTCGCGGTTGTTGTACACCCGGTAGAGGTGATTGCGCCGCTCGCCGATGCGCATGAGCTCGTGGGACGACGTCTCCCAGCCCGTTATGGCGGCGACGAGATCGGCCATCGTGCCCATGCTGAGGACACGGGTCGGCGCTATGGCGAAGACGCAGAAGGAGAGCGCGTCTGCAGCCGACCAGATCGTGTTGAGCGCCTTGTAGTTGCGCACCTTGTCGAGCCCCAAGTGCTCCATGGGGATGCGCTCGTAGATGCCGAGCGTGCGCGAGAGCTCCATGGCGTGGGGCCAGCCGAGCTCGACATCGTAGTCCCAGTCATGTTCGCAGATGTCGTGGCGGGGGCCGATGGAGGCCACGGCGAAGCCGGTCGCGAGATTAGCCTGGCTGCGCGGCTCGAAGGGCACCATCTCCAGTCCCTTGACGTGCATGGCGTAGCGCTCGGCACCGCCGCCGATCCGCGCCGCGGCGCGCTTCGCGCCTTCCGCCAGCAGGTCGCCCGCGCCCCCGCGCTGCGCGATGCGCTCGATCATCGCCCGGGTGGCCTCGACGTTGCCGAAGCGGAGGTCCAGGCCGTCGAGATCATCGCTAGAGAGGATGCCGCGCTCCACCAGCTCCATTGCGAGCGAAAGGGTGAAGCCGAGCGAGACCGGGTCCATGCCGAGCTCATTGAGCCGCGTGTTGTAGGCGATCAGTGTGGCGACATCGGGCGTGCCGATATTGGGGCCCATGGTCCCGGTGACTTCCTGATGCATGGCGCTCGCACGCACGTCGCCCTGCCCCTCCACGTGATAGACCTTCATGCAATCGTTGGCGCAGCCGGGACAGGGCGCGACGCCACGATAGAAGGGCTCCCAGTGAGACTTGGCGTAGTTGTCGACCCGTTCGAACACGGCGGTCTGGAAATTGTTCACGTCTAGCGCCGCGTCGATCCCGTGATCGTGAATCCAGACGGCGAAGCCCGGCCGCTCCTTCTGCCAGTTCGCCAGAATGTTGTCGGGAATGGCGGCCGCGAACTCGGTGCTGATGCGCTGGCAGGTCGCTTCGTCCGCGAGTGGCGGCGCCTTGCCGCCCTTGAGCACGATCGCCTTCAGCTTCTTCGCGCCCATCACGGCACCCATCCCCATGCGGGGGGCGGGATGGGTGCGGCAGCTGACGATGCTGGCGAAGCGTACCTCGTTCTCGCCGGCCGGCCCGATCACGGCGACCTCGGCTTCGCTGCCGAAGCGGCCTTCCAGCGCGTCCGTCGCCTTGTCGGTCGTCAGCCCCCACTGCGGCGAAGCGTCGAAGAACGACACCGCCCCAGCGTCGATCAGGAGGCCCGTGGGGCGGGCTGCGGCACCGTGAAAGACGAGGGCGTCATAGCCCGTGCGCTTCAACGCGATGCCCCAGGGGCCCTCGACACGGGTCTCGCCGATGCCGCCGGTGAGCGGCGACTTGGCGCAGACCACGTGACGCACCATCCCCGCCAGCGGATAGCCGCTGACGACGCTGTTGGCGAAGATCAACAGGTTCTCCGGCCCGAGCGGGTCGATGCCGGGAGGCGTACCCTCCAAGAGCAACCGGGCAGCCAGAACCCCGGCGCCGCCGGTGATCCGATACTGGAGATCGGGCGGCTCCTCGACCCAGCTCGTCTCGTGGCCCAGGTCGACGTGCAGCAAGCGCCCGTGATAGCCGTAGCGATCCATCGCGTCCTTCCCTGCCGCGCGCGGCGCCCGTCAAGCGAACCAGGTCTCGCTCAGCGCGAGGAACGCCGTGCTGTGACGCTGGTCGCCGATCTGATCCGGCTGCGCCTGCCCCGCTGCGCTGCGGCCAGCCACGACGACCTCGGCTTCTTCTGCCGGATAGAGGACCGTGCTGATCTCGTGCTTGATCGTGTCCACTACCCCGACGGGGAGCGAAATATGGAACGGCGGCAGCAACTTGGACCAGGTCAGCCGGACCTCGCCCTCCTCCATCGAGACAAGCTCGGTCCAGCTTCGGCGCGTATCGCCCATGCTGGCGAAGCGGCCCGGCTTGATTGGTATCGCGGAGAGATCGTGGTTCTGGAACTCCGGCAGCTGACTGATGGAATTTCCCCGGATCCAGGATGCGAGCGCTTCGTTGTCGGTGTAGCAGGCGAACACGCGGTCGGCCGCCTCGCCGCGACCGCCGAGGTCGCTGACGACAAACGCGGCGTGACCGCTGCCTGCCGGCGAATAATCGACGCGGAAGAATCCCACCGCCGTCGTCTCCTGCTCATCGGCAGACGGCTTCAGGAGAATGATCGGGTTCTCGCCCGACCAGAGAATGTCGGAACGGGTGCTCAGTTCGGGTCCTGCCATCGGTCTCCCTCCCTCTTCGTCTCGTTCAGCCCTCGGCGCGGGGCATCCAGCGCGTGACGTAGCTCGCAGCCATCACCACCAGCCGGTCGGTCGCCAACGCCACGAGGGTTACGTAGAAAATACTGATGATGATGATGTCGAGCCCCTGGGCCGTCAGCATCATCGAGAACACCTTGCCAATGCCGACCGGCGCACCGAGCAGCTCGGTGACGACGGCGATCCCCCAGGCGAGCGCAACGCCCACCCGGATGCCGCCCACGAGCTCCGGGACGATGGCCGGCAGCACGATGGTGCGAAACACTTGTCCGCGCGAAGCGCCCATGGTGCGCGCATAGCGGATGTAGACCTGGGGTACGTTGCGGATCGCCTCCAGCGTGTTGATGACGATGGCAAGAAACATGTAGCCGATCAGCATCACGTACTGGGTCGTCGCCGTCGGGCCGAACCAGATCAGCAGCATCGGCGCGATCGCCAGCGGCGGGATCGCCCGCATCACCTCGATCGGCGGCTGGATGAAGTCGCGGAACTGGCGGATCCACCCCATCAGGAGGCCCACCGCAATGCCCATGGAGATGCCGATCACGCCGCCGATGCAGACGCGGATGATGGATGCCGTAATATGCGGGGTGATGCCCTCGGAGCCGCCGCCCTGGGCAGCGATCTCGGGCGATTCGAAGAGAACCTCGATAAGCCGCACGGCCACTGCGTCGGGCGAAGGCAGGCGCGCCGGGCCAAGCCACTCGGCGAACCCCCACCAGGCACCCAGGATGATCAGAAAGCCGTAGGTCTGGCGGACGTGAAAGCCTATGCGTCCCAGACGGATCAAGGAGCGGCCGAAAGGTGGGACCGGGGCGCCGCATGACGCCCCGGCCCGCACTCAAACGTGGGGTCTAGGACCCGGACTCGTGTGCGGCCCACTCGGCTGCCGCGCGGGCGAAGCGCCCGGCATCGTAGAAGTTGTAGATCGAGTCATGGAACTCGGCCTGCGCCAGGAGCTCGGCGGCCTGCGGCGTCGCGTCGGAGACGGCCGCGCGGGCCGCGCGGATCGCCGCATGCGCGTCGACCTTGAGCGCCTGCATCTCGTGCCAGAACTCGATGGCGAAGGAGGCGTTGTCGGGCGTCCATTTGCCCGCCTCGAGCACCTCCTGCTCCTCCCACAGCTTGATGTGGGCGCCGGTGATGTTGGCGTAGTGCTCGGGATTGGTGGTGCGATAGCGGTCCTCGTACCACATCGCCTGATCCTCGAAGGGCACGAAGGGGTTGAGTTCCTCGTAGATCACCTCGACGTCCACCGGCGTAAGCGTGGACCCCATGATCGAGTTGAGGAAGTCCGTGTGCGGCGGGATCGTCTCCTGCGGCCTGTCCACCATCAGCCTGAGCGTCCGGTAGATCATGCTGGCGAAGCGGTAGAGCGTCTCCTTGTTGTTCGCGTAGTA
>JAPPKP010000390.1 GCA_028819955.1 Rhodospirillaceae bacterium
ACGGGCAGGTCCACGGCGGGCTGGTCCAGGGCATCGGCCAGGCGCTGATGGAGGAATGCGCCTACGATGCCGAGAGTGGCCAGTATCTCTCGGGCACATTCATGGACTACGCCATACCCCATGCCGAGGACGTGCCGTCCTTCGGCCTCGATTCGCACTTCACGAGGGCGCTCGGCAACCCGCTGGGGGCCAAGGGCGCGGGCGAGAGCGGCACCATCGGCGCGCCGGCCTGCATCTGCAACGGGGTGATCGATGCGCTCTGGCATCTCGGCGTGCGCCAGGTCACGCAGCCGATGACGCCCAGGAAGATCTGGCGCGCCATCGAGGACGCGAGGCGGGCGCGGCACTAGGGCTGGGACCGGGGCTGAGCGAGAAGCGATGGAAAAGGCGTCAGTCAGCTTCACCGTGAACGGCCGGGAGGTCACGGCCACGGTCGATCCGCGCACCCTCCTGGTCCACTTCCTGCGCGAGGACCTCAGGCTCACCGGCACCCACATCGGCTGCGACACCAGCCAGTGCGGCGCCTGCACGGTGCATCTGGACGGCAAGCCGGCGAAGTCCTGCGCGCTGCTGGCGGTGCAGCTGGAAGGCGCCGAGGTCACCACCATCGAAGGTGTCGCCGGGCCGGACGAAATGCACCCGATGCAGGCCGCTTTCAAGGAGCATCACGGCCTGCAGTGCGGCTTCTGCACCCCCGGCATGGTGATGATGGGGATCGACATCGCGAACCGCCACGAGGCGCCCGACGAGGCGACCATCCGCCGCGAGCTCTAAGCCAATCTCTGCCGATGCAGGTTATATCACAACATCGTCTAGTCCATCGGGGCGGGCGGTTGGGGGCTGCGCGCCCACGCGCGCGGGCGCGAAGCCAGCGGCTGAGGGGAGGGGGGCGATGTATCCGTTCACCTACCACCGGCCCGCCTCGCTCGACGATGCCAAGGCTGTTCTTGCCACGAGCGAGGACGGCCGCCCGCTCGCCGGCGGCATGAGCCTGATCCCGACGATGCGTTTCCGTCTCGCCTCGTGCGCCGACCTGGTCGACCTCAACGGCATCGAAGCGCTGGCCGGAATCGAGCGGCGCGACGATCATGTGCGGATCGGTGCGATGACTCGGCACGTGGCGGTCGCGGAGTCGCCCGAGGTGAGGGAGGCGATCCCCGCGCTTGCGGCGCTCGCGGGCTCCATCGGAGACGTGCAGGTGCGTAACCGCGGCACCATCGGCGGCTCGATCTGCTTCGCCGATCCGGCGGCGGACTACCCGGCCGGCCTGCTCGGCCTCGGCGCCACGGTTAACACCGACCGGCGCGCCATCGCCGCCGACGACTTCTTCACCGGGCTCTACGAGACTGCGCTGGGTGAGGGCGAGATTGTGGTCTCGGTCGACTTCCCGGTGCCCGAACGCGCGGGCTGGGCCAAGTTCGGCAACCAGGCCTCGCGGTTCGCGGTCGTCGCGGTGATGGTGTCGCTCTCGGGCGGCTCGGTACGTCTCGCGGTTACCGGCGCCAGATCCCACGTCTTCCGCGTGACGGAGATGGAGCAGGCGCTCGCCGCCAACTTTGCCGAAGAGGCCCTGGACAGCATCGCGGTGGCGAGCGAGGGGCTCAACGAGGACCTCCATGCCGATCGAGACTACCGCGCCCACCTCGTCGGCGTGATGGCGAAGCGCGCGGTCCGCGAGGCGCTCGCGCAATGAAACCCGCACGCTTCCGCTACCTGCGCGCCGCGAGCGTGGACGAGGCGCTCCAGGCGCTCGCCGACAACCCCGACGCCCAGATCCTGGCCGGCGGCCAGAGCCTGATCGCCATGATGAACCTCAGGCTGGTGAAGCCCGCCTGCCTCATCGACATCAACCGCGTCCCCGATATCGGCGACATCCGGGAGGATGGCGACGGCGTCGCCATCGGCGCGCTGGCCCGGCACAACGACGTGAAGCATTCGCCGCTGGTGCAGGCGCGCTGCCCGCTGCTGACCGAGGCCTATGAGTCGATCGCGCACCACACCGTGCGCAACCGCGGCACCCTCGGCGGCAATCTCTGCCACGCCGATCCCTCGTCGGAGACGCCGGCGGTGATGGTCGCCGTGGGCGCGACGATGGTGCTGCGAAGCGCAAGCGGCAGCCGCGAGGTCGGTGCCGAGGACTTCTTCCTCGGCCCTTACGAGACGGCGCGGCGGCAGGACGAGATGCTGGTGGAGATTCGCCTGCCCGGCCGCGGCGCCGACGGCTGGGCCTTCGCCGAGATCAGCAACCGGCACGGCGACTTCGCCATCGCCGTGATCGCGACGACGCTGCGGCTCGCGGACGGGCGCTGCGAGGCGGCCCGCGTGGTGGCGAGCGGGGTCGGGGAGCATGCGGCGAGGCTCAAGCAGGCCGAGGCGGCGCTCACGGGCGGGCCGATCGACGATGCGCGGCTCGATGCCGCTGCGGCGGCGGCCGCAGGCGCGGTCGATCCGCACAGCGACAGCCATGCCGACGCGGCCTATCGGCGGGACGCGATCGCCGCGTTGACCCGGCGGACCGCGCGCCGGGCCGCCGAGCGCTGCGGCTGAGAGGGACGCAACATGGAGCGCGAGACGATCGGCGTCACCGTCAACGGCAGGGCCTACGAGCGCGATGTCAAGCCCCGCCGGCTGCTCAGCGACTTCCTGCGCGAGGACCTGCGCCTCACCGGCACCCATGTCGGCTGCGAGCACGGCGTCTGCGGCTCCTGCACCGTGATGATGGATGGCGTGACGGCCCGCTCCTGCCTCACCTTCGCGGTGATGGCGGACGGCGCCGAGATCGAGACCATCGAAGGGCTCGGAACCGTGGAGGCGATGCACCCGGTGCAGCAGGCGTTCTGGGAGAAGCACGGTCTGCAGTGCGGCTTCTGTACGCCCGGCATGCTGATGACCGCCGTCGAGCTCCTGAAGGCGAACCCCGACCCCTCCATCGATGACATCCGGGACGCCATCTCCGGCAACCTCTGCCGCTGCACCGGCTATCAGACCATCGTGGAGTCGATCCAGCACGCGGCAACGCTGATGCGGGAGGACGGCGCATGAGCGATCGCGGCCACATCCCCGAAAGCCGGCAGCGCGA
>JAPPKP010000310.1:0-16481 GCA_028819955.1 Rhodospirillaceae bacterium
GGGCATAAGCGCTAACTTGTTTATGGATCGAAACGGTCGATACGTTGGAGCTTTCGTTGTCTTGGCGGTTCGGAGAGCGCTTTGGCAATGTCATTCCACTCATCGATCGTGCGGGCGAGGCTGAAGGCGGGTTCGATGGCTCTTCGGACCTGGTTGAGCGCAAACCGGAACTCGCGCCAGGGACTATGGGTCCTGTGGCGGCGCCAGGTCGTATCCCCAGGGGGAAAGGGCGCGGGCATGACGGACCAGCTTGTCGGCCAGCAGCGCCACGAGGAGTTTTCCGTAGAGCCAGGCGCGGGCGCTTTCGTCGTCATGCTTGGGCAGGTGGCCCAACTGCGCCAGGGACTTGAGGCGTTTGAAGACCAGTTCGACCTGCCAGCGCAGGCGATACCATTCCAGAACCTCGCGGGCGCTGAACGCCTCTTCGCCGAACGTGGTGAAGACGATGACATAGTCCGCAAAGGCAAGCGTTTCAGGCTTGACCTCGCTTCCCTTGCGCTGGGCCTCGCGGCGGGCCGTCTTGCGCGCCCGCGCGGCCGCTGCCGCCGATTTGCGAACCGCGCAGATGCGACCGCAGACCTTCCCCTCCCCGGCCGTCGCCGCCGGCCACGACCCGACAGTCCCGGCCCTCTTCAGACGGGACACTGCCGCAAGCAGGTCGAAAGGCGCGCCGTCGAGGGTTCGAAGGAACAATCCTCCGGTGTTCACCCGCACGGTAATGCGCCCGCCCGCCGCCGACACATGGCGAAGCCCCGCCGCCGTCGAATAGCCCCGGTCGGCCAGAATGTGATCGCCCTCGCTGACCGGAAACCGCGCCAGATATTCCCCGCCGCCCACGCCCCGCGCCGGGGTCACCTCGAAAAAATCGCAACTCAGAGAAGACAGGCAAAGGCTGTAATGCAACCGCCACAGCGAACCCGTCCGCCCGGGCTCGCGCACCGTGGTCGCATCGAACGCCCGCACCCGCAAACCGGGCTCCACCGCCAGACCCCGTTCGCGAAACAGCGCCACGCACAGGCCGTGCAGCCAGTTCGAGGACTTGCGAAGCCGCTTCAGAAGCGCCACGTCCGACAATTGCGCCAGGCCCGCCTTGCGCGCCCGCAACGCCGTCTCCCGCAGCGAGTGCCCGCAGCCCAGATGCAACAGCAGAACCCGAAGCACCGACTCCGCAGACTTGTCCTTGCGAAGACCCTTCAGCGCGCCGCTGGAACGACCCAACTCTTCCCAGCCCGGCGGAAGAAAAGAACGAAGGACCACCCAGTCCTCATCCATCGCAAAGCCTCCGGACCCCGACAACCGGAAACCCTAAACAAAATGACAAAGATAAACAAGTTAGCGCTTATGCCCCCGAGGGGGGGGCTCATTTTGCAGCCGTTCCTTGAGGTCCGGGAAGCAGGCCCAGAACCGCACAAGCAGGTCTTCGCGGCCGCGCTCGTTGAGCTGCTCGAACGACTCCGCGATTGCGGTCACAACGTCGGACAGTCGACGATCGTTGGTTTGTGGTGCCGCGCGCAGCGCCGGGGCACCACGGCGCTCCAGGCGGTGACCCCGCTTCTCGCGACCCGGGGCGTCATAGGACCACGGGCCGACCAGCCACGCCATGGCCTCGACGAAGCGCTCCGCAAACGCCTCGCGGCGCTCGGGCGGCCACTGCTCGTATTCCTGGGCCAGGCGCTTCAGCCGCCCTTGGATGTGGGCCGGGACGCCGTCCGAGGTTGCGTGGGGCCCCCACGCCGGACCGCCCCGCGGCAAGCCGATATACAACTCCAGGCCCAGCGCCTCGCAGAGGCCCGTGATCCTCGGCAGGGTCGGCTGCCCGCCTCGCCGCAAGCTTTGTATGGCCGCAGTGCTGGCGCGCCCCGTGGCCCTTAACCCTACCTCCGCCTGGTCGACGCCTTCCGCACTCGCGTCCCGCGCGCCGAGGCGACGATCTCCAACTGGATCTGCGGGCAGGCGCGGCTCTTCGCCCGGCTTCGGGCGAAGCGGCCCGTAACCGACGCGTCCTACGAGCGCGCCTTCCAATGGTTCTCCGACCACTGGCCCGAGGACCTGGAGTGGCCCGCCGACACTCCCCGCCCCGCCCCCAACCCGGACCGGAAGGAGGCGGCGTGATGCACGCCGCGCGCCTCGATCGCTCGCCCCGCCTGCAGCGCGTCCATGCGCTGCTGAGCGACGGCGTCGAGCGCTCGACCCTCGACATCTCGAGGCAGGCGAACGTGTGCGCCGTCAACAGCTGCATCGCAGAGCTTCGCGTCAACGGCGCCTGGATCGAGTGCCGGCAGATCGTGGACCCGGCCGACGGCTCGCGCATCTTCAAGTACCGCATGATCGCCCCCTGCCCGCAGGCGGAGGCGGCGGCATGACCGAATCCCTGGGCCGCCCCCTGGCGTTGAAGCCGGCGCCCGGCAAGCCCCGCCATTCCGCCCTGTCGGCTGGCGGGGAGGCGTCGGTGGAGCTGAGGGGCGGGCTGAGCAACGGCAGCGGATCCGTTGCGGCGAACGCCGGCAGAACCAGGCGTGACGGCGGGGAGAGACCCGCACCCGAATTCCTGTGGCCCCAGGAGTGCCGCAACGCGGCTGAGGGCCTTATCGCAGAGAGCAGGCGGGGGCGACAATCCGGCCGCCCCCGACCTGGCGCAACCCGAATCCCGCTCCGCTCGGGCGCTGAACCGTCGCATGGCCGGCCGGGCCGTGCGCGCGGGGAGCCCGTGCGGGGCCGCTGGCGCTGGCGCCCCGCCGCCCTTCCGAGGGCTGCGGGGGGGGCAGCGCTCCTTGACCCGGCGAGGGGCGGCCGGATGAGAGCGAAAGCTCGATCTCCTTTAGGCTATGCCATCGTGTTGTCTCCCTGTGCTGGAGCGGCGGCGGCCGGTCACGCCGCCGCTCCCTTTTTTCCTCACCCGCGGGGGGGGGCGGTGAGTGACCTCGCCGGGGCTGCGGCATGACCGAGCCGGCCGATCTCCGCGTCTTGGATTGCGCCTCGGGCGAGGCGCCTGCCGCAACGGATCGCGAGGCCTGGATCGCCGCCGGCCGGGCGCTGGCAGAGGGCCGCTCCGAGGCCTCCTGGGAGTTCGCCGACTGGCTCGCCGCCGGCCACGCGGCCTGGGGCAGGGAGGCCCTTCGCAAGGCTACCGAGGCGACCGGCGCACCCCGTGGAAAAATTGTCAACTATCTGCGCGCGGCAAAGACTTATCCCCCGACTCGGCGCCGAGTCGGCCTGACATTTTCCCATCACCTCGAAGTCGCGTTCCTGCCCGAAGCGGATGGCGCGCGCATTCTCGACGCCGCCGAGGCCGGAGGCTGGTCGCACCGCGAGACCCGGAGCACTGCCCGCGAGGCCTCGCTCGAGGGCAAGAACGCCAGGCTCCGCCGCGAGAACGCCGAGCTCAAGCGGGCGCTCAAGGCGGCGAAGGCCGACCCGCGCGACACGGCCGCGCAGACGGCATCGCGCCTCGGCGCGACGCGGCGCCTGATCAAGGAGGAGATGGGGCGCGCGGCGGACCTGGTCGAAGAGGTCTTGAAGCCCGAGACCCTGGACGGCCTGCATGGCAACGCCAGGCGCGGGCTGGCCAGGAAGATCGTCGCGACGTGCACCGCGATCGTGGGCGACGTGGACCGGGCCAACGAGCGCATCGGCAGGGCCGTCGCCGAGATCGAGGACGACTCTTCGTGACCGCGATCCCCACCTGCGCCGACGTCGTCGTCGCGCGGGGCGCGGGCGGAGCGCACGATGCAGCGGCCGCGCAAGGGCCGAGCAACGGCGATGCACGGCCCTTGCAGGGGGAGGCTTGGGAACGCGCCACGGAGGCGCAGCGGGCGACCGCCGCAGCGCGGCTCGAGGCCGTGCGCCGCTCCAACGCGCTTTACGCCGAAGGCCATTCGCGCGCCGACGCCGATGCGCTTGCGGCGGCAGAGGCCGGGGTCTCCGCCTCGGCCCTGGGCGCCTGGCGCGGGAAGGTCGAGGGCTGGCCGCCCAGCATGGCTGGCGAGGCACTGATCGACAGGCCACGCTCCGGCAGGCCGGCCGGCAAATGGGCCAGCGCGGGCGCGCGGGTTCTCTGGCGGCTCTGGTGCAGCGACTACCTGCGCGAGGAAGCCCCGCCCGCCCCCGCCGTGCACCGGCGTCTTGGCGACGTGGCCGAGCAGCGGGGCTGGGAGTTGCCGCCGCTCGATGCCTTCCTTCGGCGCACCCAGCGCGACTTCACCCGTGCCGAGATCGTCCGCGCCCGCGAGGGCGCGCTCGCGGCCATGAACCTGGCTCCCCACCAGACGCGCACCGTGGCCGGCCTCAAGCCGCTCGACATCGTGAATGGCGACGGCCGACGCCACGATGTCCTGGTGACGCTCCCCTCCGGCAAGGAGGGGCGGCCCTGCGTCTGGGCCTGGCAGGACGTGCGCACGCGCAAGGTCCTCGCCTGGCGCGCCGGCGAGACCGAGAGCGCCGACCTGGTGCGGACCTCGCTGCACGAGGTCATCGTGGAATATGGCGTGCCCGGCCGGGTTCTCGTCGATTCCACTCGCGCCGCGTCGGCGAAGTGGGCAACGGGCGGCCAGCCCGGCCGCAAGCGCTGGCGCTCCACCGACGAGGAGCTGCCGGGCCTCCTCAAGATGCTGGATATCGGCTACTCCGCGACCAAGGTGGACAGCGATGCCGCCGGGCGGGGCAAGGGCCGGGGGCGGTCGAAGCCGGTCGAGCGCGCGTTCCTCGATCTCGCCAACCATATCGACACGCACCCGCTGCTCGCCGGCGCCTACACCGGCCGCTCGCCTTCCGACCGGCCGGAGACGCACCGCATGCGCGCGGTGCCGTGGGAAACCTTCATCGGCGTGGTCGCCCGCTGCGTGGCCGAGCACAACGCCCGAGAGGGGCGGCAGACGGAGGCGGCCGCCGGCCGGAGCTTCGACCGGGTGTGGGACGAAGAGTATGCCGCTACGGTTGTGCGCAAGCTGGCGCCGTCGCAGGCGGCGATCCTGCTGCTCGCGGCAGAGCCCTCGACGATCGACCGGTCCGGGTGCCTGCGCCTGAAGGCCGGGAAGGGCGCGCGCCTGCCCGCCAACCGCTACCACAATCCCGACCTGGTGGACCGTGTTGGCGAGCGCGTCATCGCGCGCTTCGATCCCGAGGACCTGCACGGCACGGTCCACGTCTTCGACGCCAAGGGGCGCTACGTCTGCGCCGCCGACTGCATCGCGCCCGTGGGCTTCCGCGACACCGCCGCCGCCAAGGAGTGGGAAGCCGCCCGGCGCCGACATCGGCGCAGCGCCGAACAGGGCCTCGCGGCGCAGCGCGACATGGACGAGCTGCAGCACGCCATGGCGTCCCTGCCGGCGCCGACATCGGCTGAGGAGCCCGAGCCGGCAGCGATCCGGCTGGTGACGGGCGACGCCCTGCCGGCGGCCTCCGCCGGCGACGCGCCACGCGCATCCCGCCCGGCGCCCCCGACCCAAAGCAAGGCCCTGGCCGCCGCATCGCGGCTGTTCCTGGAGGAGGACTGACCATGGGAGACGTCACATCGTTCGAGCGGCCGCCGGAGGAGCGCGATCTGCGCGCCGCCTTCCAGGTCGAGATCGAGCAGGCGGGCCTCAGCATGACCCGCGCCGCCGAGCAGATCGGCCGCAGCGGCTCTGCCATCTCCCGCTGGCTCAACGGCACCTATAGCGGCAACGTCCCGGCGGTCGAGGCGGACGTCGAGCGCTGGCTCGCGACTCGCGCCGACGCCGCCAAGCGCTCGCTCGAGGGCGCCGGGCTCGACCGTCATTCCGAGACCGTCGCCTCCCGCCAGATCACCTCCGCGCTCGCCTATGCCCAGGCCGCCGGCGATATCGTGGCGGTGATCGGGCGGCCCGGCCGGGGCAAGACGTGGGCCTCCGAGCGCTATTGCGCCGGGAAGTCGAACGCCTACTTCCTTTCCGTCTCCAGCGCCGTCTTCACCCTGCCGGGCCTGCTCTCGCTGGTGGGCCACACGATCGGCGCCGGGCGCCAGTTCCGGTCGGCGCTCGAGGCGGAGACCACCATCATCGAGCGCCTCAGCGACCGCAAGGCGCTGATCGTGGTGGACGAGGCCCACCACCTGCGCGACAAGCTGCTCGACGAGCTCCGCATCATCCGCGACCGCGCTCACTGCGGTCTCGCTCTGGTCGCCGACGAGGCCATCCGCATGGCGCTCGCCCGTTGCCAGCAGGTGGACGGGCGCGTCGGCCTCAAGGTGAACCTCACTGCGCAGCCGGTGCAGGACATCGAACAGATCGCTGCCGCCGTGCTCGAGCGCTCGCCGGGCAAGGCCGAGCTCAAGACCCTGAACGCCGTCGGCCGGGGTCCCGGCGGCCTCCACGCATTGCGCCGGCTCCTGGGGCGCGCCTGGATGGTGGCGCAGGCGGCGGGCCGCGAGAAGATCGAGGCCTCCGATATCGCCGCAGCCGCCGACGAGAGCGTCGCGGCCGAGGAGGGCGCAGCGGCGGAGGCGGTCGCCTGATGGGCGCCGAACCCCTGGCACCTATCGTGGATGGGGCGACGCCGCTTGCGCAGAGCCGGATGACGCGCCTCTACGACGCCCTCTGCCACGCGCCCAGCGGCGGGCTCGAAACGCGCTCGCTTTCCGACCGGACCGGCATCAGCCACCGAGAGGCGCACAGGCTCCTCGCCCGCATGGAGGGGGAGGGCCTTGTTTGGAGCTCACTCGAGTATCCACCCGTAGAGAGCTCTCGAACCGGCGTCGTCCGCATGTGGCGGCGCACGGGCGCCGCCTGATGCCCGCCGGGGGGGGCGACGACTTGCTGAGCGATCGGCTCGAATACCTCGGCCTATGGCTCCGCGAGTTCGAGCACGACGGCGTGGAGCTGGCACCCGAGGCCGTCCAGGGCCTCGTGGCGATCCTGGCGCAGGCCACCCTCGACGCGGGCGCGCTGGAGCGCCAGGTCGTGCCCGGTGCCGCGCGCGTCGCTCGCGATACGCTGCCGGCGGGCGTCGTGCCGCTGCACCCGGAGACGCCGGCATGACGCCCCCCCCCCGAGCCTGGGCGCCCTACGAGGGCCCGGCGGTGCTGACCCCCGACCTCGTCTACAAGCGCGACGTCCTGCGTCGCCGGCTCGGGACCGAGCTTGGCGACCGCGCCTTCCGCGAGTGGCTCGAGCGCAGCCTGGCGGCGGTGACGCCGGAGCCTGCGGAGGAACGGGCCGTGGCTGAGGCGAAGTCGCCCGCCGTTGTGTGTCATGACGCCGGGAAAATGACCGACAACGACGCTTGTGTGTCACAGGTGTCCGACAAACCAGTCGCCAACGGCGAGCGGCCAGGGCCCGCCATCCGCCCCACCACCCAGCGCGAGCGGCTGACCAGGCGCTGGACCGCCGAGGAAGTCGGCACCCTCTACAGGCTCCACGGCGAGGGCCTGGCACCCCAGGCGATTGCGGACCGGCTGGGCCGGACGAAGCGGAGCGTGATCGGCTGCGCCGGCCGGCACGACCTCAAGTTCGGACGTCGCGCGAAGGAGCCGGAGGTCGAGCGCAGCGTCATGCGCACGGTGCATGGCCTGGCCGACAAATCGCCTCCCGTCGAGACCGGCGCCGGCGCGGTCGCCGCCGAGCCGGAGCCCGAGGCGCCCGATTTCGACCCCGCGCCATGCGCCGCGTGCAACGGGCACGATGCCGTCGAGAATGGGCACGATACCCATTCCGAGGCCGGGGACGTGGAGACGCCCGAACCGGAGCCCGGTCCCCACAAGGGCTGCCTCTGGATGGACGGCGAGCCGGACGCGCCCACCTGGTGCGGTGCGCCACGCTCGCCGGGCAGGCCCTACTGCATCGATCACTGCGAGCGGGCCTACGTCACCAGCCAGGGCAAGCGGTTCCCGCGTAGCCACTTCGAGAGGCCGCCGGAGCCCATCCCGCTCCGCCGGACGCGTGCCGCATGAGCGATTGCCCCTCGATCGAGGCCATCCAGAGCCACGTCGCCGAGCACTACGGCATCAGCGTCGGCGCGATGGTCTCCGACCGTCGCATGCAGTCAATCGCGTGGCCGCGCCACGTCGCGATGTATCTCTGCCGGCGCCACACGCCGTTCTCGCTGCCCAGGATCGGCCGCGCGTTCCGCAAGCGCGACCACACCACGGTCGCGTACGCGCTCACCAAGGTCGAGGGGTTGATGGGGCGCTACCCCGCCAAGGCGACGGAGGTCGAGACGCTCTCGGCCGAGATCGTCGCGGGGGAGTCCGCAGGGGGGGGCGACGGCGAGCCCGATGTCTACGGTGCCAGCAAAGAGGCGCGGGGGCACATCCTGCTCGCGGTGCTGCTGCAGGTGCATTCGCGGCGGCTGGCGCGCCAGCGGAGGGTGGGCGACCGCCTGGGGGCGAGGGTGGGGCTATGACGCGACAACCTGCCGTCGACAACAACCTGGAGTGTGATCAATGACGGAAGCGGCGACGACGCTGGACGACATCACCGCCCTCTGCCGCGCCTACGCCGACGCGCGCGAGGCGCTGGAGGAGATCACCGACTCCATCGCGCAGGACCGCCGCCAGGCGGTGAGGCGCAGGCTGCGCGCGCTCAAGGCCCGCGTGGTCGAGGCCTCGGCCGCGAAGGAGGCGCTGAAGGCCGCGCTCGCCGGCGCGCCGGAGCTGTTCGAGAAGCCCCGCACCCGTGCGATCGAGGGCATCAAGGTCGGCTTCCGCAAGCAGCCCGGCCGCATCGAGGTGGCCGACGAGGCGCGCTCGATCGGGCGCGTGCGGGTGAAGCTGCCGGAGAAGGCCGAGGCGCTGATCGTCACCAGGGAGACGCTCGACCGGAACGCGCTCAAGCAGCTCTCGGTCAAGGAGCTCGCGTCCATCGGCGCCGTGCTCGCCGATGACGAGGACGAAGTCGTGATCAAGGCGGCGAAGACCGATCTCGACAAGCTGGTCGATGCTCTGCTCGACGACGGCGAGGAGGCTGGCGAATGAGCCAGACCCTTACGGCGGTCCAGATCGACGCTCTCCGCGCCCGCGCCGGCATGGGCGGCTTCCCGGGAAGGAGGCCCGCGCAGACGTTCGAAGCGCTACGGCGGTGGGGGCTCGTCCGTCACGACCGGAGCCTGACGCCCCTCGGCCAGGTGGCCGCGCGTCTCGGGGGCTGGGTGCCGACCGAGCGGCAGCAGCAGCTGATCATCGCACTCGCGGACGGGGAGGTGGACGCCAGCACCGCCTATCACCTTGGGGGCGACTGGCCCCGCGCGCCTGCGAGCGTGGTGCACCGGCTCGCCAATGCCGGGGCGGCGACCGTCGTCTCCCCCGGCCACATCCACACCTTCAAGGCAACGAACTTCGGTCACGAGCTCGCCCTGATTCTCCGCCAGCAGGAGCTGCCCCCCCCTGTGGGCTCGGGGGGGGGCGATGAGCGCGCCCATGCATGAGCGCCGCTGCCGCAAGTGCGGCTGCACCGAGGACCGGGCCTGCGTCGACTTCTGGGGCGACGCCTGCGCCTGGTCGGCGAGCGACCCCTCGCTCTGCACTTACTGCGACGAGAACGTGCCCTGCGATCGCGGCGGCCCGCCTCCGGTGCGCGCGGCCTTCGCCGGCGCAGGCGCCCAGGGCGCGGTCAGGGGTGCGCCATGAACGCCCCCCCCTCGCAGAAGACTCCGATGCCCTACGGCATTCTGCCGACTGACAAGCCCTATCCGGTCGAGCTCGAGAGCTGCTCCCGCTGCGGCCGCGCGCTCGAGCCCGGCGAGGGCTCGTCGAGCGTGGTCGGCCTGGCAGAGGGCCTGCTCTGGATCTACTGCGCCATCTGCACCGGCTCGACCGGCTACGGGAGGGGCGTGACTTGACCCGCCGCGCGCCCACGCCGATCGGCGACGACCACGAGTGGCTGAAGAAGACGCTGCGGCGCGCCACCGACAACGCCTATCACCTCTACGACAGCGAGATCACCTTCGTCGACCAGCTGAGGGAGAAGCTCGACCGCTTCGGCGAGCGCACCTTCGTCTCGGCCAAACAGCGCGCCTGGCTCGAGACCATCATGAAGCGCCTCGACCGCATGGGCGTCGCGCCGGAGGCGCGCGAAGAGGGAGGCGCCGACGAAGACGACCCCGACGACCCGGTGGCGCGGCCGGTGGACGAGGTGATGCGGTGAGGCGCCGCGAACTATCCGTCCGCTGGCCTCTGGATGGTGGCACCGTGGAGATCGGGCTTCTGATTGAGGAGCCCCAGCGCGCCTATTGGCGCTATGCCCCCCACCGAAATCCGCTGGTCTTGCTCCCACAGCGCCTCCGGCTCGCCGAAAGCGATCCCAGCCTTGCGAGACTCAAGCGGCGCCTCAGGGGCGCGACGTTCCGGGAGCTTCAGCAGGAGCACATAGAATCATGAGTTTCGAGATCTGGGAGCTCACCAACCTCGGGGAGTCGTACCCGGAGTGCGATCGGATGAAGTTGGTGGACCGCTACACGACGCGCGAGGGCACGGTGGCCAAGGTTCGCACGTTGCTGTGGGAAGGGCGCAGCGTCCAGGTGCTGGTTGTGCCGGAGGGCGGGTGGCGCCGGGCGGCTATCGAGAGAGTGAAGCAAGCATGACCGCACCCCTCCACCTCCTGCGCGGCTTCGTGCAGTGGAACGATTACGGCCGGCGCGGCCAGATCAAAACGGTCGACGAGGCGGCGGCTTGGCTCCGCGAAATAGCCGAGGCCGGACACACGCGGTTCTACACGTGGACATCACGCCGGCCGACGCGCGGGGCGGAGCTCAAGGGCGGGAGCGTCTTCTTCGTGGGTGGGCCGAAGCGCAACCAGGCGCTCTTCCGCATGCCGTTCGTCGACGTTTACGAGGACGGCCATGGCTACGAAATCACCATGCGGCCCGAGTTGATCCGGGTCCGCCAGGACTTCGTCGGAAAGGTGCGCGGCTGGCGCTACCTGGAGGACAAGGATGCGCCGCCCGACCAGGCCCCGATCCCCGGCGCCGGCGATGCCCCGCCCGAGATGGCGCGCGAGCTGAAGGAGATGGGTCTTGCCTGAGGCAGCCGCCCGCGACCCCGAGTGGACCCGCTGGAACAGGCGGGTGCGCGCGATCGCCAAGAGGATCGGCATCGACGACGACAGCCGGCGCGCCCTGCAGAAGCGGGTGACGGGGAAGGCCTCCTGCGCCGACATGAGCGCCCGTGAGCTCCGGCGCGTCGTGGACGCGCTGAACGGCCACGGCGACGGCTCTCGCCCGTCGGCCCGCACCGACCGGCTTCCCGACCAGGCGGTTGTGGCCAAGCTCCGGGCGCTCTGGCTCAGCGCGTGGAACCTGGGCATCGTGCGCGACAAGACCGACCGGGCGCTTTCCGCCTGGCTCAGGCGTCAGACCGGCCTCGATGCGGCAGCCTGGGCCGACGCGGCGCAGCTCTCGCGTGCCGTGCAGGGGCTGAAGGACTGGATCGCCCGCGAGGGCGGGGTCGACTGGCGGCCTCACCTGGTCGTCGGGCGGGACGGCGGGGCCCGCGAGCGGGAGCGGCCGAAGGCGCGCGTGCTCGAGGCGCAGTGGCGCATGCTGCACCGCCTGGGCGTGGCGAAGGTCGCCGGCGACGCCGCGCTCGGCGCCTACGCGGCGGAGCACGCCCGGCTCGGCCGCGCGGACTCGCACCTGGCGCTCACCGACGACCAGGCCGACGCGCTGATCGCTCACTTCGGAGAGCGGATTCGCAAGGCGAAGGATGCCGCTTGCGGGGGCGCCCCGTGAAATTCGACGAACTCGCAAGCGCCACGTTGCCGCACGACGTCCATCGCGCGGTCGTCGAGGTCTTGACACCGCGCTGGAAGGGCGCGCGCATCTACATGCCCGCCAACATCAGGCGCCGCCCCCGCAATCCGCCCCTGTGCGCGGCCGAGCGGTTCGCCAACGAAATGTGCCGCGCGGTCGTCGACTCCGGCGGGCATCCCGCGCAGGCCGAAGAGCTGCTGACCGCGCTCTCGGCCGGCTATTTCTGGGTTTGACTTTGGAATAAATACGCCGGCGATCCCGGTGTAGGGTCTGCGCATGACAGCCCAGATCGACCTTCACGGCGCAGAGGTCCTCTACCTTCCGGACCAGACGGCGCCGATCACCGTCGGCCCGAGCTCGATCGTCGGATTGGTGGGGGCGGCAGCCGATGCAGCTAACGCCACAAGCGCGCGCCTCGCCGTCGGCATGGCCAACGCGGCACTGACGTTTACCGCAGCAGCAGCGGGCGCAGCCGGCAACACCATCACCCTGGAGATCGCCCGCCCCAACGAGGCCTCCCAGGCGCTCTCGGTCACCGTCGACGGCCGGGCGATCACCGTGTCGCTCGCAACCGACGCGACCGGCGAGGCCACCACGACCGGCGTGGAGCTGCTGGCTGCATGGGCACTGGTTCCCGCAGCCGTGGCGCTCGCGGCGATTGCGCACACCGCCGGCTCGACCGGGGCGGACGCGGTTTCGCCCTTCGCCCTGACGCCTCTCGCGGGCGGCGCGGACGAGCCCTTCCCGCTCAATGAGCCGACCGTGGTGCTGAATGCGGCGATGGCGGCCCGGCTCGGCAATGCCGGCTCGCTGCCTGCGGCGATCGCGGACGTCTGGCGCACCGCCGGCCGCGCCGGCGCGACCATTGTCGTCGTCCGCACCGATGACGACATGGCCGCCAACGTGATCGGCACGCAGGCCGCCGGCACCGGGATCTACGCCCTCCTCAAGGCCGAAGCGGTCACCGGCCTCAAGCCCCGCCTGATCGCGGCGCCCGCGCTTCAGACCACTGCGGCAGCGCTGGCGCTGGAGGCGGTTGCGGACAGGCTCCGCGCGGTCGCTGTGGTAAACCTTGAAGGCGCAACGTATGCAGCCGCCTTCGCCGCAAAGAGCTCGCTTGCCCACGCCTACCCCGTCTGGCCCCGCTTCCGCGTGTTTGTGGCAGCGTCCGGAGCCGTCGTCGCCCGCTCCAACGCTGCGCTGACGATCGGCCATATCGCCCGAATCGACAACGAGGAGGGGTTCGCCGCCTCGCCCTCCAACCGGCGCCTGCTGGACGTGGCCGGCACTGAGGTGCCCGTCGACTGGCAGATCGACGACCGCAACTCCACGGCGAATCTCCTGTCGCGCGCCTTCATCGCGACCGCGATCCGGCGCGGAGACGGCCTCTACCTCTGGGGCAACCGGCTTGCCGACGGCGAGCTGATCACGCACCGCCGCGTGCGCCACCTGATCGGCGACGCGCTGCTCAACTTCATCGTCGACTACATCGACCGCAACGTCGACGTGCCCTTCGTCGAGCACGTGCTCGACCGCATGAACAGCTTCCTGCGGACCCAGACCCTCGCCGGGATCCTCACCGGCGGCCGGGCCTGGTTCGACGAGGCCTACAACACGGCGGACACGCTTGCCGCGAACCGGGTCACCTTCAGCTTCGACCTCGGCCTCCACGCCGTGGCGGAGCAGCTCACATTCCGCCAGTCGGTGTCCGGCGTCTACAACGAGCGAATCATCGCGCAGCTGACGGGAGCATAGGCCGATGGCGCTCATGAAGACCCTCCACGGCCTGAGCGTCTACGTCGACGGCATCGACTACGTCGGCGTCGCCGAGTCCTTCACACCGCCCGACATCGTGCTCGAGGTCGAGGAATCGAACATGCCGGGCCACGGGGGCACGATCGACATCCCCACCGGGCGCCTGGAGAAGCTCGAGGCGGTCTTCACCGTGGCCGACGCCTTTCCGGCGCTGGAGACCCTCGTCGGCCGCCCGTCCGCCGTCGACACACAGGTCCACTTCGTCAAGGTTTCGACCGACGGCGCCGCGTCGCGCACGGTCGAGTACCAGCTCACCGGCCTTTGGACGCAGCAGAGCGTCGGCGAAGTGTCGGGCAGGGGCGGTGGTGGTGGCGGCGCTGCCGGGCGCTGCCAGTACACCGTCTCGATCCGGACGCTGACCCACCGCATCGACGGCCGCGAGCAGCGCCACATCGACCTCGAGCAGAACATCCACCGCGTGGCCGGTCAGGACGTCAACGCCAGCCTCACCAACGCCCTGCGCCGCGGACGCAGGGGCGGGTTCCGGCCATGACCGGCAACCAGGTCACCGTTCCTCTGGACTATCCGATCGAGGTCGACGGCAAGACCGTCTCGAGCCTCACGCTTCGCCGCCCGAAGGCGAAAGACCTGATCTCGGCCGAGCGCCAGCCCGGCGAGATCGGCGAGGAAGTCGCGCTCATAGCCATATGCGCCGGCATTCCCTTTGCGGACGCCGGCGAGATCGACGCCGCCGACTACCGCCGCATCGTGCGCGAGACGCAGCTGGGTTTTACCTCCGGCGATGCCGGAGCGCGGGCTCCCTCCGCCACCCCCGAATCGCCGGCGGCATCCGGCGGGCCGTCCTCCTCCTCAACAGATGGACCGGCTGGGGCCTCTCCGACCTCCTCGACCTGACGGCCGCCGAGCTCGTCGCCTGGTGCGATGAGGCGTCCAAGCTGAACGAGCGGCCCTGAGCGCATGGCCGATTCCACCTATCGCGTCGGCGTCCTCCTCGACCTCGCTGCGGGCCGCTACCGCCGCGGCGCGAAGGCGGCCGCGAAGGACACCGACCGCCTCGGCGGCACCCTGCGCAAGGCGGCAGGCAGCGGCTCGCTCATGGGCCGGCGCGTCACCGACGGCGCGCGGCGCGCCAGGCGCGAGGTGCGCAGGACCGCCGAGGACTCGGACCGCCTCGGTCGCGCCCTCCGCCGAACCGGCCGGGACGGCGAGCAGTCCTTCGCCGGCCTGACCAGGGGAGCGAGGCGGTACCGCACGGAGATGGGCCTGGCGAGCAGCGCGGCCGGCCGGCTTCGCGGCGGGCTCCTCGGGATCGCGGGAGTCGCCGGGGGAGGCTTCGCCATCGCCGCCGGCCTGCGGCGCATCGTCACCATGGAAGAGCGCATGGAGCGGCTCGGCATTCAGTCCGGCCGCTCCAGGGAAGAAATGGCCTGGCTCCGCAAGGAGGTGTACGCGACCGCCAACCTGCCCGAGATCCGCCTCGACCCGTCCCAGGTCCTCTCCGCAGTGGAGGCGATCGTCGAGAAGACCGGAGACCTGGAGTTCGCGCGCGACAATCTCCTTCTGATCGCCCAGTCGATCCAGGGCTCCGGCGGCACCGGCGACGCCCTCGGGCGGCTCTCTGCCGAGCTGCGCAAGCTCGGCGTCGCCGACCCAGCCGGCGTGGCGCAGGCTCTCAACCTGCTCACCGCGCAGGGGAAGTCCGGCGCGTTCACGCTCGGCAACATGTCGGCCCAGGGGGAGCGACTGTTCTCCGCCTTCGCACGCCTTGGATACGAGGGGCCGGGCGCCGTCCGCCAGCTCGGCGCGATCTCCCAGATGGCGCGCCAATCCACCGGCTCGAGTGAGCAAGCGGCCACCGCCGTGGAGGCGCTGCTCCGCACGCTTTCCGACGCGCAGAAGATCGACGCCATATGGACCGAGTTCGGCGTCAACGTCCAGGACCCCACCGGGGCCTTCCGCCCGCTCGACCAGATCCTCAAGGAGCTCGTCGCCGCGACGGGCGGCGACCCCACGGCCCTGTCTGGAGTCTTCGACGCCGAGGCGATTCGGGCGATCTCCGGTCTGGCCACGCCGCAGGGTATGGGGAACTACAATCGCTTTCTGACGATCGAGGCGCCGCCAGACATGCTGGCGCGGGACGCCGCCCGGATTGCCGAGACCACCGGCGCGCAGATCCAGGAGACCAAGACCGACGTCGAGGACTGGATGCAGGACAAGCTCACCGGGCCGCTCGGCGAGTTTGTGACGGCGCTCACCTCGTTCAAGGACGAGCTTCTGGTGGGCGTGGGCCTGCTCGCCGGCTCCTGGTACGCGTTCAAGGGCCTGCGCGCCGCTGGCAGCCTGCTCTGGCGGCTCGCCGGTCGGGGCGGAGGCCGAGGTCGCGGCGGCCCGATGGGAGATCAGGTACGCGGCAGCGGTCGCGGCCGAGGCGGTCCCAGGGGCGATCAGGTACGGCTGAGCGGCCGGGGTCCAGGCGGCCCGTGGGGCGACCAGGTACGCGGCAGCGGTCGCGGCCGCGGCGGTCCCAGGGGCGATCAGGTCCGGCTCAGCGGCCGAGGCCGAGGCGGTCCCAGGGGCGACCAGGTGCGCGGCAGCGGGCGCGGGCGCTTCGGCCCGATGGGCGATCAGGTCCGGCTCAGCGGCCGAGGTCGCGGTGGTCCGCGAGGCGACCAGGTACGCGGCAGCGGGCGCGGGCGGTTCGGCCCGATGGGAGATCAGGTGCGCGGCAGCGGGCGTGGGCGCTTCGGCCCGATGGGCGACCAGGTCCGGCTCAGCGGCCGAGGTCGCGGTGGTCCGCGAGGCGACCAGGTACGCGGCAGCGGGCGCGGGCGGTTCGGCCCGGTGGGAGACCAGGTCCGGCTGAGCGGCCGAGGCCGCGGCGGTCCCAGGGGCGACCAGGTACGCGGCAGCGGGCGCGGGCGGTTCGGTCCTATGGGCGATCAGGTACGGCTGAGCGGCCGGGGTCCAGGCGGCCCGTGGGGCGACCAGGTACGCGGCAGCGGTCGCGG
>JAPPKP010000310.1:16581-27167 GCA_028819955.1 Rhodospirillaceae bacterium
GCGGCCGGGGTCCAGGCGGCCCGTGGGGCGACCAGGTACGCGGCAGCGGTCGCGGGCGGTTCGGCCCGATGGGAGATCAGGTCCGGCTCAGCGGGCGCGGTCCCGGCGGCCCGTGGGGCGATCAGGTGCGCGGCAGCGGGCGCGGCGTCAGGGGCCCGTTGGGCGATCAGGTACGTGGCAGCGGGCGCGGGCGGTTCGGGCCCAGGGGCAGACTTTCAACGGGCGGGGGCCTGTTTCGCTTGCTCTCTCGCGGCCTCGGGCCGGCCAGCGCCGGCGCCATGATGGGCCTCACGGCGCACGACATCGCTACCGGCGCCGTACCTCCCGACCAGGTCGCGCCCGAGGTCGGCGGGCTCATGGGCGGGCTCGGCGGCTCCTGGATGGCTGCGGTGGGTGCCGGCAAGTTGATGAAGTCCCTGCCGGGGCCGATCCGCTTCGGGGGGTCTCTCCTGGCCGGCTTGGGCGGCTACATGGGGGGCGAGAGCGCCGGCCGCGCTGCCAGCGACGTCGTTTTCGGGCCGATGAACGACCCCGAAATGTGGGACCGAACCCGCGCGCTGCACAAACAATACGGACCGCGCGCGGAAGAGAGCTTCTTGGGTTGGGTGCAACGCCTCGCGGGCTTTGGCGACGATCCGCTTGATCGCGCCGCCGCTGAAATGTCTTCCGGGGCGCTGGAGATCGGAAACTGGCGCGGCGTCGGCCGCGGCTCGCGGAGACGCAACCGGGGGCGCCTCGACATCGGGCGCAACTGGCCGGAGGTGTGGACGCCGCCGGTGCCGGAAGAGCTCGAACCCGCCGCGTCCAGACGGAATCGCGGGCGCCTCGGCATCGGGCGCAACGAGGTGACGGTGAACGTCGGGCCGATCACGGTGCAGTCCGGCAGCGGGGATCCGCGCGAGGTCGCGGAAGAGGTCGCCGACGAGATCGAGCGCAGGGTCCGCGACAGGGGCCTCGGGCTCCGCGACGTCCTGCTCGCCGATCCGACGCCCGAAGCGGTGTACTGATGCAGATGCAGGTCGGCACGTTCCGCTTCGAGGTGGCACCCGGCAGCGCGGAGTACCAGGAGCTGCAGCGCCGGGGGCGGCGGCGCTGGGGCACGCGCGACCGCTACGGCCTCCCGCCCGAGCTCGAGGACCTCGGCCGCGACGCCAACCGGATCGACCTGCGCGGCACCGTGTGGGTGGACGAGGCGGCCGACATCGAGGCGCTGGCGGATCTGCACACGCTCGCGGGGCTGGAGCCGGGCACGGGGGCGGAGACTCTTCCGGTTTTTCTGGGCGGCGGAGCGGGGTCGAGCGGACAGTATCTGGGACTGTGGGCAGTCACGCGGCTGGAGGAAACCGAGCGGTCGCTTCGCGAGAACGGCGTGCCGATCCGTATCGACTTCCGGGTCTCGCTCCTGGAAGAGGGGTCGGAGTGATCAGGATCGTCACCGTCGAAGGCGACCACCTCGACGCCCTGATCGGCGACCACTACGGCGTCGCGGCGACGGCCGGCGCGCTCGAGACGGTCATGCTGGCCAATCCCGGCCTCGCGGCCTACGGCCCGACGCTTCCGGGCGGCCTCACGCTCGAGCTCCCGGAGCTGCCCGCCGCCAGCCGGCCGACGCTCCGCCTGTGGGATTGAGCCTCGACATCCAGGTCGACGGTGCCTCGTCGGCTGAGCTTGGCGGTCGCTGGCGTGCGCTGACCGTCGTCGACGGTATCGATTACCAGGCCGACAGCGCGACGCTCTCGCTCACCGTGCCACCGGCGCTGGAGATCGAGATCCCGCCCTTGGGCGCCGAGCTGCGCTTCGCGGCGGACGGCCAGAGCCTGGGCGGCCCGCTGCACGCGACGGCCATTCGCGGCGACAACCGGGCGGGGTCGGTGACCGTTGAGGCCGGCGCGCTGCACCCGCGCACCACGCTTCGCGAGGAGCGCATAGCCTCCTGGTCGGGGCAGTCGATCGCCCAGATCGCCACCGCGATCGCCCAGAGGGCAGGTCTCGTGCCCGCAATCTCGGCCACCCTGGGCAGCAAGGTCCCTGCCGGCGCCATCCAGTCGGACGAGAGCGACATGATGTTCCTCCGGCGTCTGGTCGCCCGCTGGAGCGGCCGGGTGGTGCACAAGGACGGCAGGCTTGCGGTGCTGCCTGCAGACGAAACGAAGTCCGCGTCGGGCGCTCCGCTTCCGCCCGTCGAGATCGACCTGCGCGCCACCGGCGCATGGGTGCGGTGGCGCAGAAGCGAGACCGCGATCGTGGACATCGTGCAGGCGACGCACCTTGAGGAGGATGGCGCCACGCCGGCGCGCCTCACGCTCGGCGACCTGCCTCAAGGCAGGCGGCCGCAGCGCCGAAAGCTGCCGGGCGTCTTTGCGTCGGTTGACGATGCAGGGGCCGCAATCCGACGGGTGCTCGCTTCCGCGCGCAGCGGCTTCGATTATATCGAGATCGGGACGTCGCTCCTGCCGGCGGCGCGCGCGCTCTATCCCGTCGAGCTGTCCGGGGTGCCGAAGGGCTTTCCGACGCGGCTCACGATCCACCAGGTGCGTCACGAGCTGGGCCGCCGCGTCGCCACCACCACTGTCACAGCGAGGCCCTGAGATTTTCCGCCGATTCACACCCGCGTTTCGCGGGCATTTTCCGGGCGCTTCACACCCTCTGCAACGCCCCGACAATTGCCGTTTTCCAGCGGTTCACGACCCGGTCCGCGCCGCATTCGCAACGACTTTTATGGGCAGCGACGCGGCGTCCCCTCTGGTCCCACCCCGCGCCCACTCTACGATTCCGTATGATTCCGGCAAATTCCACGATTCACCGCGACTTCTGCGTCCCCATACCCTCTCCTCCCTGGGGAGGAGAGGGCCGGGGTGAGGAGGGGGGTCCCGGACCGCGCGGCGCAGGTGCGTGGCTGCGGCCGCTCCAGCGCGAAATCTAATTCCGGGCTTCCGCGGCCCAGTAATTCTCCCACCGGACCAGCCACGGCGAGTCCGGCGCGGAATACTCGAAGCTGTCGTCGGTGAGCCGGCGGTAGTTCTGATTTCCCTCTGCCTCGTGGGCGACCCATTCGGACCAGTCGAGCGCGTAGTCGGGGTCGTCGGCCTTGCGCATGGGCGGCAGCCCGGTCTCGTCGGGGAAGCCGGTGGGCTCGCCGGGCCGCTGGTAGCGCAGATCGCAGGTCCAGCGCACCTTGTCGGACAAATTCTCGGTCGAGCGGTGGACAATCATGTTCTGGTGCCACAGCACCGAGCCCATCGGCATCTCGCAGACCACGCGGTCGCCCGGCGGCAGGTCCGCGTCGGCAATGTAGAGGTACCAGGACTTGGGATGCCCGATGTCCTTCTCGATCCGGTGGGGAAAGACCGTCCTGAGCTTGTGGCTGCCGCGGATGATCTGCAGCGTGCCGTTCTCCTGCGTGGCGTCGATGAACGGAATCCATGCCGTGGGCTGCAGCGTGTCCTCGCCGCCCTCGAGAAAGTAGCCGGCATCCTGGTGCCACGGCACGGTCATGAGCGCCGTATCCGGGGTCTTGGAGCGGAAGATGCTGATCGGGTGGCCGACGATGTCGGGGCCGAGGAACTGCTCCACCATGTCGAGCAGCTTGTCCGAGCACCAGAGAGAGGCGAGCGCGGGCCCCATGCTGTTGCGTTGCGTGACGAAGGCCGCAGCGCCCGGCCACTGCCGCTCCAGCGACCAGAGCCGCGTGTAGGTGTCCTCGCCCTCGTGCTTGTCCTCGATCATGCCGGCGGCGTGGAGCCGCTCCGCGCAGTCGTCGACCAGGGTGTCGAACCAGTCCATCACGGGCCGCAGCTCTTCCTCCGAGAACACGTTCTCGACCACGAGGAATCCGTCGTCCATGTATTGCTGGACCTGATCCTGGCTCAGCTTCATGGGGTCGTGCTCCTCGGCTCGCCCGGCGGGCGAGCCGTTCGAATGTTCACAATCGCCGATTGCCGGCCGTATGGCAGCCGGTTCAGGCGACGGCCGGCGTTCGGGTGAACCGTCCCGTCACGACGTGGCTGCCGCCGTCTTCGCCCACTGCCGCTTCCGCAGCCGCTCCTTCATCCACTCGTGGGCTTCGGGCGAGCCGTCATGGAACGTGCCCATCAGCCTGTCGAGGAGCGGCAGGCCGTCGCCGCCGTAGTTGCACTCGAAATACTGGTGATGGAGGTAGTGCATGTAGGCGCCGATGGTCACGCTCTTGCCGTTCTCGGCGCCGATCTGGTCGTAGCCGGTGTGCCCCGGCGCCGCCGAGAGCCCGGCGTGGAAGACATGGAACATGGCGTGGATCGGATGCGATATGACCACCCAGTGCACCAGCACGCCTGAGAAGTAGAGCAGGTGCTCGATCGGGTGCATCGAGAGCCCCGACCACGGCCCGATATTGACGTTGCGGTGGTGCAGGTAGTGGGCAGAGCGGTAGAGCGGCTTCCAGTGCAGCAGGCGGTGCACCAGATAGAAGTGGACCTCCCGCATCAGCGGGATCAGCAGGATGAGGACCACGAACCAGACCGGGTTGGAAGCGAAATCCAGGTAGGGCAGCAGCGCGTTGGCATACATCCACCAGGTCACCACCTCCCAAGCGGTCCACAGCGTCACCCCGCTCGCCAGCGACCAGAGCATATTCTCGCGAACCTGACGGCCGAAGTGCCGGGACTTGTCCTTGTCGGGCGGTATCCGCGTCGAGTAGCGGTAGTCCGTCCCTTGACCCCTGAACACGTAGAAGTAGAGGTGCAGACCGCCGTAGAAGAGAATCGTCAGTCCCAGGTTGCGGGCGTAGATGGCGCCGATCCACCACGCCTCGAACGTCGCCATCTCGGCGATGGGCGGCGTCATGAAGAAGTACGCCAGCAGCGCAATCCCGAGATAGAACGCGTTCCACGGCCAGAGATACCCTTCCCAGCCGAAGAACCATTTCAGGATCTTGAGGGGGCGGGGCGGCCACGCGATCGGCGCCGGCGGCTGCTCGAGGTACCTGGGTGCCCAGTTGCCGCGCTTGTCGCGGTCTACAACGGTGGCATCGGACATCGTCGGCCTCCCACCCGATAGCGCGTCCCGCTCCTGGCTATCACACAGCCCCTCCGGGATCAAGATTGGGGCCCGCCCGGTAGTGGGTCAGTCGGAAATCTGCCGGCTTTGGCGGCGAGCATATGGGGCTGCCAGGAGATGGTATGCCTCAGCGGGCGCCGGGGCTGGCCCACGAAGACGGCGCTTGACATGGGATACGGTGTGATACCATGTGAATCCATGGCCAGCGCGAGGCGGGCCAAGGAATGCAAGGGAGTGTCGGCATGAGGCCGATTGGTGGTAATGAGAGGGCGCCTACGACAGAGCGGCGCTAGCCGTGCCTAAGGGGCCGCGGGGGCAGAAGCGCTCCGCCGAGTCAGTGGGGTGCGCTGTACACGTCGCCAAGATTGCGACGGGTGAAATCAAGGACACCGCCTACAAGATGCCGAACAAGGCGCGAGCCGGCGCTCGCGCACGTACGTACTCTCTCACAGCGGGTGAGCGCAGCGCGCTAGCACGCGCAGCTGCGACCGCTAGGTGGGGGAGGCAGTAGCGGCGCACGGTGTCATATCTGCGGGGATGTGACCGTGGCTGAGAAAGGAAACCTGGAAAGCATCGTAGAGGCAGTCCTGAAAGAGGTGTTCGGAGCTGCCCGGATTGAAGATGTGTACGTTGTCCACACTGTTGATGCGGACGGCGACGACATCCTGCGCATCTATGTCGCTTTCAACGGAACCGAAGACCAGTTCAACGCTAAGGCGGCGTCTGGCGTGGTACGCCAAATGCGCCCGCGGCTGTCTGAGGAACTTCAGGAAGATGCCTTCCCGATCATTTCGTACTTGTCCAGTGCCGACGTGAAAGCGGTAAGGAATGCAGTGGGATGACCTGCTGAAAACCGCTGATGATTTAATATCGGGGACGGGTGGGAATAGAAGACCGCGCCAGTCTAATTTGCGCAGGGCAGCGAGTACGGCCTACTACGCCATGTTTCACTGTCTTGCGCAATGCTGCGCTACCACATTAGTCGGCGGCCCAAATGCAGATAGAAGCGAGCCGGCATATCGTCAAGTATATCGCGCACTCGAACATGGCGTCGTAAAGAATAGCTGTCGAAAAACGGAATTCATTTCAAAATTCCCCCAGGAAGTGGTGGACTTTGCTAACACATTTCTCTTGCTTCAAGAAAAGCGGCATTCGGCTGACTACGATCCATCTGCCACGTTCACCAAGTCAGAGGTCGAGAGGGATATTGCTACCGCGAGAGTCGCGATTGAAGGGTTCCAATCGGCGTCTGCCAAAGACCGCCGAGCATTCGCGGTATATGTTCTTTTCAGAACACGCCCCGATCCATAGCTGAAGGAATTCTTGGCAGCCCGCTCGGGCACTCGTTCTGCGCGAGCCGACCGCCGCCGGTGGACGACGCGCGCTGAGCCGTGCAGGATTGCCGGCCCGTTCCGACTGCCAATCCCACGAGACCCGAAGGTACTCCGAATGCCCTGGATAGACGTCTGCTCGGCCGACGACATCGACCTCGAAGATGCCATGGCCTTCGACCACGACGGGCGAACGTTCGCCCTCTTCCGCAACGACGAGGGCGCGTTTTTCTGCACCGACGGCCTGTGCACCCACGAGGATATCCACCTCGCCGACGGCATCGTGGAAGGAAACACGATCGAGTGTCCGAGGCACGCGAGCGTCTTCGACTTCACCACCGGCGAAGTAGACTCGCCGCCGGCCTTCGAGGACCTGTGCACCTATCCGGCGGAGGTCCGGGACGGCCGCGTCTTCGTCGAGATTTGAGGGGCGGTCCTGCCGATCCGGTAGCGTTAGGCGCGTCATTCGCTAAGCTGTGAGGCGTTTGGGGGACCGGACACACAGGGAGGAGTTGAACCGTGGTGGATTTTATCGACAGGAACCGCAGGACCGTGGCCGACATGCGCGCGATGAAGGCCGAGGGTCGAAAAATCTCGATGCTCTACGTCCAGACGCTGGAAGAGGCGGCGGCGGCGGACGAAGCCGGCATCGACATGCTCTCGATCGAATCACGCTTCTTCTCGCCCGAAATGCGCGAGGCGGCGGGAAAATGCTTCGTGCAGGTGGGCCTGCCCTTCGGGCAGTTCGGCGACAACGCGACGGCCGAAGACTACCTGCGGGGAGCTTTCCACTACACGAGCGTAGGGGCCGATTGCATCTATTGCGCGGCGTCCTTCGACATCCAGAAGGAGCTCTGCGACAACTACGTGCCGATCGTGGCCCACGTGGGCTTCGTCCCGGCCAACGTGACCTGGACCGGCTGGCGGGCCGTCGGCAAGACGGCCGCCGAGGCGCTGAAGGTTTACAAACAGGTGAAGCGGCTGGAAGCCATCGGCGCCTTCGGCGCGGAGCTCGAGGTCATACCCGACCGCGTCGGCGAGATGATCTCGAAGAACACCACGATGCTCATGCTCGGGATGGGCGCGGGCCCCGGCGCCGACGCGCAGTACCTCTTCACCGAAGACGTGCTGGGCCACACCTCGGGCCACAAGCCGCGCCATGCCAAGACCTACCGGAATTTTGCCGCCGAGTACGAACGGCTTCAGAACGAGCGCGTTGCCGCCTTCAAGGAGTTCATCGCCGACGTGCACTCCGGCGCCTACCCCGCGCCCGAGCACATCGTCCCCATCGAGGACGGCGAGTTCGAGGCGTTCGTCGCCGGCATGGAGGACTGATCTGACGCGGACGCAATCGTCGCCGGCGCGCGGGTGCACCGGCCCAGTAGGATGACGCAGCCATGACCGACCCGGTTGGAATCGGATTGATTGGAACGGGCGGGGTCGCCACCTTGCATGCGAACGCGATCAACGCGGTCGCTGGGCTGGAGGTTGCGGGCGCGTTCAGCCGCAACCCCGACAACGTCCGCCGCTTCGTGGACGCACAGGGCGGGCGCGCCTTCGAGAGCCAGGACGCGCTGCTCGCGGACGATGCGGTCGAGGTGGTCGCGGTCTGCTCGCCGGCGCCCGAGCACGTCTCGCAGGCCCTCGCGGCGCTCAGGGCCGGCAAGCACGTCGTCGTCGAGAAGCCCATCTCCACCACCCTCGACGAGATCGACCTCCTGGAGCGCGAGGCAGAAAAGGCCGGGCGGCTCTGCATGCCCTGCCATAACTACGTCTACGACCCAGCCCTGGTGCGCGGGCGGGAGTTTGCGCGGGAGGGGAAGTTCGGCCGCATTGCGAGCCTCTGGATGATCTACAACCAGTCCCACGATGCGAGCGCGATGGCGCCCAACCTCACGATGCGCGAGCTTTGCATCCACCACGCCTACGTCGTGCTCTTCTTCCTCGGCCGCCCGTCGACCGCGGTCGCGCTCTCGGCCAACGCCCGCGCTCCGGAATCGCGCGGCGACGACCAGGTGCTGATGGCCTTCAAGACCGATGCAGGCGCGATCGCCACGGTCTGGGGCAGCTTCGCGGCTGACGACCGGACCCGCGATCCGTGGACCATGATCTACAAGGTGCTGGGTACCGAGGGCGGGTTCTCGTTCAGCTGGGGCGACGTGGACTTCCGCGATGCGCCGCTGACGGGCTGGGACCGCGCCGGCTACCACGAGAGCTTCCGCCACCTGTACCGGCATCTCGCCAGCCGGTGCCTCGGCGCGGGAGAGCCGCCGCTGTCGACACTCGCCGACGCACGCGACGCGCTCTGCATGATCGAGGCGGCGGAGCAGGCGATCAAGGGCCGGGCGACGCAGATCGCCTACCGCTGACCCCGCCCAGCGGGTCCGCGCAGGCGCGGGCCGCAGGCCGGCTGCCGTGAGCGATAAAATCCGGCTTCAGTGAGTGACGAGGAGCTCCGTCAGCTCTTCGATCGTGGTCTCTTCCTTGCGGGCGACCTTGATCACCCGGCCGTGGGCCATCACCACGAAGCGGTGACAGACCTGCGAAGCCTGGTAGAGGTTGTGGGTCACGAAGACGCACGAGACCCCGGTTGACGCGAGCTCGGTCATGAAGCCGAGCACCTTCTCGGTCTCCCGCACCGAGAGCGCGCTGGTCGGCTCGTCGAGCAGCAACATGTCGTGCTTGAAGTGCACCGCCCGGGCGATGGCGACCGCCTGCTGCTGTCCGCCCGAGAGCTCCTCCACCATCAGCTCGGGCGAGGTGATGCCCGCGATGCGGACGTACTTGTCCAGGATCTCCATCGCGGTGTCGCGCATTTCCTTCATGCGCAGGAAGCCGGCCTTGTTGACCAGCTCTCGCCCCGCGAAGATGTTGCGCATGATCGACATCGAGCCCACCAGAGCGATGTCCTGATAGATCGTCTCGATGCCGGCCGCCTCCGACGCCCTGCGGGAGTTGATGTTGATCGGCTTTCCGGCTCGCAGGAACGACCCGCTGTCGGGGTGTACGACGCCCGACATGATCTTGATCAGCGTGGACTTGCCCGCGCCGTTGTCGCCGAGCAGGCCGACCACCTCGTTGGGGTAGATCTGGAAGTCGACGTCGATCAGCGCTTCCACGTGGCCGTAGGACTTCGATACCCCCTGCGCCTCGAAGATCGGCGCGTCGGCCTCGGCGACATGGGTCTCGTCAAGTGCAACTTGAGCTTCCGCCATCTTCCTTCCTCCCCCGGCGCCGTCAGTACTTCTTTCGGGCGAGCTGGTTGAGCACCACCCCGAAGACTATGACGATGCCGATGAACATGTCGAGATAGAAGCCGGGCAGCTTCGCCAGGATGATCACGTCCTTGACCATCTGCAGGATGAAGGTCCCGACGACGATGCCGACGATCGCCCCGCGCCCGCCCATCAGCGCGAGGCCCCCGATGACACAAATCGCGATCGCCTCCAGCTCGAGAAAGAGCACGGGGGTCGACGTCGCCGAATTGATTCGCGTGGTGCTGATGATGCCCGCGAACGTGGCAAGGCCCGAGCAGAGGACGAAGGCGAGCAGCTTCGTTCGCACCACGTTGATGCCGACCGAGAGCGCCGCTTCGCGGTTGCCGCCGGCGGCGAAGAAGTGGTTGCCGAGGCGATGCCGGTTCAGAAACAGGTAGCAGAGGCCCGCGATTCCGAGGAACCAGAGGAACTGCGCCTGCATGTGCGTGCCGAGCCGCCCGGTCAGCGCGTCCTCGAAGCCGTCCGGCGGGAAGAAGCTGAGCGGGCGGTTGTTGGCGATTATGCGCGCGAAAGCGCGCAGCATGAACAACATGCCGAGCGTCGTTATGAAGGATGGTATGCCGAACCGGGTCGTGATCACCCCGTTGATCAGCCCGATCCCCATGCCGGTCGCCATGCCGCAGAGAATGGCGAGAACAAGGGGCACGTCGTTCACGTAGGCGAACACCATCACGTAGGGCGCGACGATGAAGACGGCGCCCACCGACAGGTCGAACTCGCCGCAGATCATCAGCAGGCCGACGCCCAGCGCCATGATCCCGAGCGGCGGGATCGCGCGCATCAGGATTCGGATGTTGGCCGGCTGGGTGAACCGGAAGTCGCTCGGATACAGCAGCGAGATGATGACACAGACGGCGAGGAACACGAGGAACACGATGATGACGTTGCCGGCCGGATGCGCGCGAAACCGGTCGAGGATACTCGCTCCGGCGTAGCGATCGAC
>JAPPKP010000140.1 GCA_028819955.1 Rhodospirillaceae bacterium
AACCCTCAATCGTTGAATCCACCACTCTCATCACTGCGTGACCGAACGCTTTCATCCTCGTGATCCGCAGCTCCCTGCTGCAGCGTCGCAGGCAGTTCCTCAAATGACGCTCCGCCGCCAGCCGCTGCTCATGCTGGGCGTCGCCGCGTTGGGCGTCGCGCTCCCCTTCGTGGTGCCCGACTACCGCGCGCAGATCGCGATGCTCTGGGCGCTGATCATCATGGCCCAGACCTGGGACATCACCGGCGGTCAGACCGGCTACAACAGCTTCGGCAACATCCTCTTCTTCGGCGTCGGCATGTACGCCTCGGTCGTGGTGCAGCGGGACGTGGGGTTCGACTACTTCCCCGGCCTCGTGCTCGGCATGGCGGTGGGGGCCGCGATCGCCGCGGCGCTGGCCGTGCTGCTGGGCTCGATGATCCTGCGCATGCGGGGTCACTATTTCGCCATCGCGACCCTCGGCCTCGGCATCGCCGCCGGTGAGATCGCGGGCGGGTGGGACTACGTGGGCGCGGGCTCCGGGCTCTCCCCGCCGCTCTTCCCGGCGCCGCCGGGGACTGCCAACCTGTTCTTCGCCTACCTCTTCTTCGGGCTTGCCGCGCTTGTCTTCGTCCTGCTCGCGGCGCTCTACCGCACCCGCTTCGGCCTCGCCCTCAACGCCATCCGCGACAACGAGGACAAGGCCGAGGCCATGGGCCTCCACACCGGCGTCTACAAGATCACGGCCTGGACCGTGGCCGCCTTTTTCCTGGGCCTCGTCGGCGGGGCGATGGGCAACATGCTGGGCTTCGTCGACCCGCGCGATACCGCCTTCGCCGGCGCCACCTTCGGCGTCTGGATGGTGCTGATGGCTATCCTGGGCGGCAAGGGAACGCTCTGGGGCCCCTTGCTCGGCGCCACCGTCTTCCACATCGCCCAGGAGCTGCTCTGGACCCATCTGCTTGGCTGGCAGCGCGTGGCTCTGGGCGTGATCATCGTCGGCATCGTGGTGTTCTTCCCCCAAGGCATCCTGGGCTGGGCGCGGACGCGCTGGCCCGCGCGCCACGAGTCGCACGAACGCGAAAGCGAGCGGGCATGAGCGCGCAGCTCACGGTCCGGGGTGCCATCAAGCGCTTCGGCGGAGTCACCGCCAACGACGACATCTCGCTGGAGGTGCCGGAGGGCAGGGTGGTGGGCCTGATCGGGCCGAACGGCTCGGGCAAGTCGACGCTCTTCAACTCCATCGTGGGCTATCACCCGGTGGACGGCGGCTCGATCCGCTTCGAGGGGCGCGAGATCACGCGCCTGCGCACGGCCGGGATCGCGCGCCTCGGGCTGATCCGCACCTTCCAGCAGACCCATGTCTTCGTGCAGATGACCGGCCTGCAGAACATGGCGATCAGCGATGCCGAGGCGGGACACGGGCTCTTCCAACTCATGCGGCCGGTCTCCGCCGAAACGCGTGAGCGGGCGGAGGCGCTGCTCGCCTTCTGCGGCCTCTACGGCAAGCGCCACCTGATGGCGGGCGAGCTCTCCTTCGGCCAGCGCAAGCTCCTGGAGCTCGCGATGGCGCTGATGGTGCGCCCGCGCATGCTGCTGCTCGACGAGCCCACGGCTGGCATAAACCCGACGTTGATCAACGGCGTGATCGAGCGGTTGCAGCGCGCGAACCGGGAGTTCGGCGTCACGCTTTTCGTCATCGAGCACAACATGCGGGTCATCATGAGCCTGGCGGAGCACATCCACTGCCTGGCCCATGGGCGCATGCTCGCGAGCGGCCCGCCCGACGCGCTGCGCAACGACCGGCGCGTGATCGACGCCTACCTGGGCGCGCGTTGATGGCGGCCACGCCGCCCGGACCCGGCGCCGAGGTGCCGATGGACTTCGAGACCGCGCTATCGGTCGATGCGGTGGAAGAGGCCGCGCGCGAGCTCGCCGGCGAAGGACCGTTGAGGCAGGACCTGGAGGCGCTCTCGGTGGGCGAGCCCGCCATCGCCATCCGGGGCCTGCACGCTGGCTACGGCCGCATGGAGATCCTGCACGGCATCGACCTCGTGGCCGGACGGGGCCAGTCGCTCTGCCTCATCGGCCCCAACGGCGCCGGCAAGTCCACCGTGCTCCACGCCGTCTTCGGGTTTGCGGACGTGATGGCCGGCAGCATCCAGGTGGGCCCGAAGGACGTCACCCGCCTCGCCTCCAGCCGCCGCCTGGCCGACGCGGGCGTCGCCTACGTGCTGCAGGACAACTCAGTCTTCCCCGACATGACGGTGGAGGAGAACCTGCTTATGGGGGGCTTCCTGCTGCACCGGCGGGCTGAGGCAAAGCAGGCGGCCGAGCGGGTGTTCGACCGGTACGACAGGCTGGCCCAGCGCCGTCACCGCAGGGCGGGCGTGCTCTCCGGCGGCGAACGCCGGCTGCTCGAAATCTCCCGCGCGCTCATCATGGAGCCAGAGGTGCTGTTGGTGGACGAGCCCTCCATCGGGCTCGAACCCCGCTTCATCGACATGGTGTTCGAGATCCTGGAGGACCTGCAGCGCCGCGACGGCAAGACCATCGTGATGGTCGAGCAGAACGCCAAGAAGGGGTTGGAATTCGCCGACATCGGCTACGTTATCGTCTCTGGCCGGCTCGCCATGGCCGGCCCCGGCGACGCCCTGCTGGAAGACCCGGAGGTCGGCCGCCTCTTCCTGGGCGCGGGACGGCGCCTTGACGCATTAGAGTAGCGGGCTTAGGGTCCGCGCGCTTCGAGAGGTTGTAACAGGCCACCCTTCGAGAAGGGACGCCGGTCCGCGAGTGTCGCGCGCCGGCGCAAGCTCCGTTGGGGCGGGAGACACGGGTGTTCGACAGTCTGTCCTCTAGGCTGAACGGGGTCTTCGAGACGCTGACCCGTCGTGGCGCGCTGAGCGAGAGCGACGTGGATTCGGCGCTCCGCGAAGTGAGGATCGCCCTGCTCGAGGCCGATGTCGCGCTCCCGGTCGTCAAGGACTTCATCGCGGGCGTGCGCGAGAAGGCGGTGGGCGCGGACGTGCTGAAGAGCGTCGCGCCGGGCCAGCAGGTGATCAAGATCGTGAACGATCACCTGATCGAGATGCTGG
>JAPPKP010000097.1 GCA_028819955.1 Rhodospirillaceae bacterium
AAACCGGACAGATCATCTGGTACATGGACCGGACATATCCCGTGTTACCGACAGCACCGCACGCGAAATTGCGCCGCTCTGCGGTCTTGCCTAGAGTCGAGGCCGGTACGTTGCGCGAGGGTACGCATTGGCTCGTCCCGACCTGACGACCCGCTTCCTGGGCCTGGACCCGAAATCGCCCGCCGGGCGTATTCTTGGCGCGGCAGAGCGCGCGATCATCGATAATCCCACCGTCTTTACCGCAGGCATCCTGCTCCTGCTGTGGCTGATCCTGTCGCAGCTCTCGCCTTACTTCTTCACTGTCAGCAACCTGTTCGAGATCACCGTCCAGGCGGCCGTCATCGCGCTGATCGCGGTGGGGCAGACCTTCGTCATCCTCTCCAAGGGGATCGACCTCTCGGTCGGCGCGATCCTCGCCGCCTCCGCGGTGACGTCCACCATGGTCATGGATGCCGGCTACGGTCTCGCGGCCGGCGTCATAGCCGGGATCGTCGTCGGCGCCTTCTTCGGTGCGGCGAACGGCGTCGCAGTCGGCTACATGCGGATTCCGCCGTTCGTCGCGACGCTCGGCATGATGGGAATCGCCCGCGGCTATGCGCTGATCATCACCGAGGGCATTCCCATCTTCCGGGTGGCGGACGGCTTCGAGATTCTCGGCCAGGGGCGCATCTGGGGTGTAGTGCCGGTGCCGACGGTTGCGACGCTCGGCCTTTATGCCGTCGGCGTGTTCGTGCTGCTGCGCACCCGGCTCGGCCGCTATACCGTCTCGATCGGGAGCAACGAGCAGGCAACCAAGGTCTCGGGCGTCAACATCCCGCTCTACCTGATCCTCATCTACGGCCTGAGCGGCGTCACCGCCGGCATCGCGGGGCTCACCGAGGCGTCACGCATCGGCAGCGGACAACCGGCAGGCGGCGTGGGCTACGAGCTCGACTCGATCGCCGCCGTGGTGATCGGCGGAACCAGCCTCTTCGGCGGCCAGGGCAGCCTGATCGCCTCGCTGATCGGCGCGCTCATCATCGCCACCTTGCGCAACGGGCTCAACATACTCGGCGTCTACGCCTTCTGGCAGCTAGTCGCCATCGGTGCTATCCTGATCGGCGCCGTCTACATCGACAATTGGCGGCGATTGAGGCGCGGTGGAGAAGAGTAAGAACGAACGGATAAAGCCGCGCGCCGCAAGCGGCGACGATGCCGCCAGGGAGGAGAAAACATGAAGAAGCGCTCACCGGTATCGAAGACCATTCGAGGCCTCGCGGCAGCGGCCGTGATCGCCGCATTCGGGGCTGTGGGGTTCGCGTCAGACGCGACCGCAGCCGACAAGACGCTGGCATGGATCCCCAAATCGACCGATTCGTCGTTCTGGCTCGCCATCAAGCGCGGCGCGGAAAAGGCCGGCGCGGAGCTCGGCTACGAGGTCCTGTATGTCGGCACCCAGGACCAGACTCAGATCGCGGGCCAGATCAACCTGGTCAACGACATGGTGACGCGCAGGATCGACGGTATCCTGATCGCCGCGACCGACGCCAAGGCGCTGTCCGACCCGGTGACCAAGGCCATCGAGGCCGGCGTGCCGGTGATCACGGTGGATTCCGGCATCGACCCCGACACCTCGCTCGCCTACATCGCCACCGACAACATCGGCGCCGCCAGGGCCGCCGCCAAGCACCTGGCGGGGCTGATCGGCGGCAAGGGCAAGGTCGGCGACATCGGCATCACCGCCGGCTCTCAGACCGGGTACGAGCGCGAGAACGGCTTCGTCGAGGAGATGGCGAACTACCCCGACATCGAGGTGCTGCCGGTGCAATACTCGGAATGCAAGCCGGCCAAGGCGCTGAACATCGCGACCGACATGCACACCGGCAATCCCGACCTCGTCGGCTTCTATGGCGCCTGCGACGGCGCCGGCACCGGCGCAGGTCAGCTCGCCAAGCAGCGGGAGCTCGATCTCCGCATCGTCGCCTTCGACAGCTCGGCCGAGGAGTTCGAGCTGTTCAAGGAGGGCTACATCGACGCGCTCGTCCTGCAGGACCCCTTCAGGATGGGCTATGACGGCGTCTACACCTTGGACAAGATCATCAAGGGCGAGACGGTGGAGCCGCGCGTCGTGGCCATCCCGGCGGCGGTCGTCACGCTGGACAACATGAACGAGCCCGAGATCCAGAAGCTGCTCAGCGACATGGAGCTTCTGTAGACGCGCTCAGGGCCGGGCGCGGCGCGCGGCCGCCCGTCCGGTGCCGTGAACGAACGGGCCTCCGCAGCGCCTTGGCGTGGCGGAGGCCCACGTCGCCGTAGCAAGAGGAGAACCGACGATGACACCGAAGTTGCACAGAACAGCATTATCGGCGCTCGCAGCGATCGGTCTGGCCGCGGTCATCACCGGCGCCGAGGCGCAGGAGATTGACACGATCGCGGTGCTGGTGCCCGAGCAGGGCACCGACTACGGCTGGAACCAGCAGGGCGTCGATGCGGCCAAGGCGGTCGGCGCCGCCATGGGCCTCGAGGTCATCTCGGCCGAAGGCCTCGGCTACGGCGACGTGCGTCCGACGCTGCGCGAGCTCGCAGCCGAAGGCGCCGACCTGATGATCGCCCACGCCAGCGGCTACAACACCGCAGCACCCGAGATCGCCGCCGAGACCAGCGTTGCGGTCGCGATCGTCGACAATCCCGGTGCGGCAGCGGCAGGCCTCGTCGCCGACTACACCGTGAGCGGGCACCAGGGCGCCTATCTCGCCGGCATACTGGCGGCGCAGCTCTCGCGCACGGGCACGCTCGGCATCGTCGTTTCCGGCGAACCGCCGTCCTGGAACTCGCAGTCCGCCGGCTTCGCCATGGGTGCGCGGGCGGCCAACGCGGACGTCCAGCTCGTTTACGCGGTGATCGGGCCTGCGGCCTACGCCGATGCGGCGGGCGGCAAGCGGGTCACGGAATCGGTGATCGCGGCCGGCGCCGATATCGTCTTCGGCCAGGGCGACGGGTCCACCTTCGGCATGCTCCAGGCGGTGGAGACGGTGCCTGCCTCCGACGGCGGCAAGGTGCTGTTCATCGACGT
>JAPPKP010000359.1 GCA_028819955.1 Rhodospirillaceae bacterium
CCACCGAGTGGTCGCCGCGCAGGATGCAGCTCGGGTACTTCCAGGTGATGGCCGATCCGGTCTCGACCTGAGTCCACGAGATCTTCGACCTGTCGCCCCGGCAGTCTCCGGGTTTGGTGAGGAAGTTGTAGTTGCCGCCGACTCCATTCTCGTCGCCGGGATACCAGTTCTGTACCGTCGAGTATTTGATTTCCGCGTCCTTGTGGGCGACCAGCTCGACAACCGCCGCGTGGAGCTGGTTCTCGTCCCGCATCGGCGCGGTGCAGCCTTCGAGGTAGCTCACGTACGAGCCCTCGTCGGCGATGATCAGCGTGCGCTCGAACTGGCCGGTGTTGGCCGCGTTGATGCGAAAGTAGGTGGAAAGCTCCATCGGGCAGCGCACGCCCTTCGGCACGTAGACGAAGGAGCCGTCGGTGAAGACCGCCGAGTTAAGGGTCGCGAAGAAGTTGTCCGAATAGGGCACCACGGAGCCGAGATAGCGCTGCACCAGCGCGGGGTGCTCCTTCACCGCCTCCGAGATCGAGCAGAAGATGATGCCCATCTCCGCGAGCTTGTCCTTGAAGGTGGTGGCGACGGAGACGCTGTCGAATACCGCGTCCACGGCGACGCCCGCCAGCATCTCCTGCTCCTGGAGCGGGATTCCGAGCTTCTCGTAGGTCTTCAGCAGCTCCGGATCGACCTCGTCCAGGCTCTTCGGCCGGTCGGAGTCCGATTTGGGTGCCGAGTAGTAGCAGGCGTCCTGATAATCGATCGGCGGATAGTGCAGCTTGGCCCAGGTCGGCTCCTCATCTTCCATCTCAAGCCAGCGCTCGAACGCCTTGAGGCGCCATGACAATAGCCACTCCGGCTCGCCCTTCTTGGCGGAGATGAAGCGGATCGTGTCGTGGTCGAGGCCGGGGGGTGCGGAGTCGGCCTCGACGTCGGTGACGAAGCCGTACTTGTAGTGCTCGCCGGCGTAGGACTCGACCGCCTGCGCGGCCTCTTGTTGGGCACTCATGATGCGTGCTCCCGGCCCGCAGTTTGTGCCGGCGCAGGTCGTTCGCTCGCGCCCTCTGCGGCTTGAGCCATGTCGGCCAACGTCACCTCCTCCAACGCGACGCGGATCGCATCGCTGATCTTTTGCCAGGGTCCGCGCACCGAGCAGAAGCTCTCCAGCTCGCAGATGCCGGAGGGGCCGTCGAGGCAATCGGCGAGCGAGATCGGTCCGTCCACGGCGGCGACCAGGTCCGCCACCGAAACCTGCTCGGGCGCATGCGCCAGCACGTAGCCGCCCTTGGCGCCGCGATGCGAGGTCAGAATGCCGGCCTTCGCCAGCAGTTTCAGGAGCTTGCTCGCGCTCGGCTGGGGCACGCCGGTCTGCACGGCGATGCTCGCGGCGGTGTGCCGGGCGCGTGGCGCGCGCGCGATGTGGGTCATGGCCACGACACCATAGTCGGCCATGCGGCTGACGCGGATCATGCTGTACCCCCTCGCAATCGCCTCGCCCGCGCTCTCGCCGGGCGTGCGTGACGGGGATATAGGACGAATTCAGTCCGCTTTCAATAGGGAATATTGCCGATGTGTCTATCGGCGCGGCCAAGGCTGAGCACCCAGGCCCGAAAACCCGGTATCAGGACGGCATGATCCCCGCCTCCCTCAGCAACCCTTCGACATCGCGGCGCAGGATCGGAAGCTTCGTTTCGACCACATCCCACACCAGACGGACGTCTACATCCGCATAGCCGTGGATGAGGATGTTGCGAAATGCCACGATGCGACGTTACTCGCCAATTCGGTCTGCCAGCCCTTGGTCGAGCCTCGCTAACCGTGCGGTGGCCTCGCCGATAATCTCGAACTGGCGTTCTACCGCCGCGCGAAGCATCGCATCGCGCTCATAGTCCGCGAACGTCTTGTTGGCGGTGAACTCCGTGAGCAACTCAACGGCGCGCCAAATGTCGTATAGGTATTTTCTCGCCTCAGGCTTCATAAAGCAGTGCGCTGGTCTGCTCGACTGACTGCCGAAAATACGGATTCCTGATGGCCGAGCCCACGACCAGATCTACTGGTCCTCCGAGAAGCCGTTCCAGATCCTCCAGAAGGCCAAAATAGCTGTCCGCGTAGGCACCGGTGGGAAGCAGTTGAAATTCCACGACGAAGTCGAAATCGCTCGTGCTGGACCGGTGCTGCCCGGTTGCCGCCGAGCCGAACAACGCGAGTCTCAAGACGTGATGCCTGCCACACAGCCGTTCGATATCGGCCGTGCGTTCGGCGACTGCGGCGATCATCGGTGCCTCTCGCGTCTCGCTAGGCGATCCATAGAACGAAGCACATACAAGTTTACAGGACGTATTGAGATTTGTGTGTGCCAAACGTTGTGCCTCTTCGAACCGCCTCTCGGGTCTCCCGTTCGGTGCGGGAGCCTGCTATGAGGGCGCGACAAGAGCGGAGGAGCCATGACCCAGCCTCTCTGGACACCATCGCAGGAGCGTCTCGAACACGCCCGTCTGGGCCGCTTCATGGCCGACGCGCGCGCCAAGTGGGGCGTCGATGCCGCCGACTACGGCGCGCTGCACGCCTGGTCGATCGCCGAACCGGCGCAATTCTGGCGCTCGATGTGGGACTTTGCGGGCATTATCGGCGACGGGCCGGGCGAGCGCATCGTCATCGACGGTGAGAAGATGCCGGGCGCACGCTGGTTTCCCGACGCGAGGCTCAACTATGCCGAGAACCTGCTGCGCCGGCGGGACGAAGCGGACGCGCTGGTCTTCTGGGGCGAAGATAGGGTCAGGCGGCGGCTCAGCTTCGCGGAGCTGCACGACCAGGTCTCGCGCATGGCCCAGGCGCTGGCAGACCGTGGGGTCCGCCGGGGTGATCGGGTGGCGGGCTACCTGCCCAACATGCCGGAGACCATAGTCTCGGCGTTAGCGGCAGCGAGCCTTGGCGCCGTCTGGTCCTCGTGCTCGTCGGATTTCGGCACGCGCGGCGTCCTCGACCGCTTCGGCCAGATCGCGCCCAGGGTGCTGATCGCCGCCGACGGCTATTTCTACAACGGCAAGACCTTCGAC
>JAPPKP010000147.1 GCA_028819955.1 Rhodospirillaceae bacterium
TGACCCGCATGCCCAAGGTCGTCGAGGTGGTGAAGAACTTCTTCGGCCGCGAGCCTCACAAGGGCGTCAACCCGGATGAGGTGGTGGCCGTCGGTGCCGCCATCCAGGCGGGTGTACTGCAGGGCGACGTGACCGACGTGCTGCTGCTGGACGTGACTCCGCTCTCGCTCGGTATCGAGACCCTCGGCGGTGTGTTCACGCGGCTGATCGACCGCAACACCACGATCCCGACCAAGAAGAGCCAGGTCTTCTCCACCGCCGAGGACGGGCAGATCGCGGTCACCATCCGCGTCTTCCAGGGCGAGCGCGAGATGGCGGCGGACAACAAGCTGCTCGGGCAGTTCGACCTGGTCGGCATCCCGGCCGCGCCGCGCGGCATGCCGCAGATCGAGGTCACCTTCGACATCGACGCCAACGGCATCGTCAACGTCTCCGCCAAGGACAAGGCGACCGCCAAGGAGCAGCAAATCCGCATCCAGGCCTCCGGCGGCCTCTCCGACGACGACATCGAACGGATGGTGCGGGACGCCGAATCCCATGCCGAAGAGGACAGGCAGCGGCGCGAGCTGGTCGAGACCCGGAACCATGCCGAGGCGCTGATTCACTCGACCGAGAAGACCCTCTCCGAGCACGGCGACAAGATCGATCCGGCGGACAGGAGCGGGATCGAGGCCCAAATCGCCGACCTGCGCGAGGCGCTCGGCGGCGAAGACGCTGACGCGATCAAAGCCAGGATGGAGCAGCTGGGCCAGAGCGCGATGAAGCTCGGCGAGGCCATGTACGCGGCGGGCCAGGCGGCCGACGCCGGCGCGCAGCCGATGGACGAGCCGCCGGCCGGACCGGGCTCCGACGCGGGCCCAGGCCCCGGCGAGCGGGATACCGTGGTCGACGCGGACTTCGAGGAGGTCGACGACAAGAAGGACCGGCCGTCTTCCTGAGCGAACGGCGGGCGGCTCCCGTGGGTGCGGAGGTTTTCGCCGGCTGGCCGGCTGTGAGCGCCTCCCGACCGGGCCGTTGAGCCATGGCCAAGGCCGACTATTACGACCTCCTCGGTGCCTCCCGCGACGCCAGCGAGGACGACCTCAAGAAGGCGTATCGCAAGCTCGCAATGAAATACCATCCGGACCGCAATCCGGATGACACAGCCGCCGAGCACAAGTTCAAGGAGGTCTCCGAGGCCTACCACGTGCTCTCCGACAAGGAGAAGCGCGCGGCCTACGACCGCTTCGGCCATGCCGCCTTCGACGGGGCGAGCGGCGGCCCCGGCGCGGGCGGCTTCGACTTCGGCACGAGCTTCGCCGACGTCTTCGACGACCTGTTCGGCGAATTCATGGGCGGCGGTCAGCGCCGCGGCGGCCGGCGGCAGCCGGCCCGAGGGGCGGATCTCCGCTACAACATGGGGATCACGCTGGAGGACGCCTACAACGGCAAGCAGGCGACGATCCGCGTTCCCGGCACCGTGAACTGCGAGCCCTGCGGCGGCTCCGGCGCCCGCGCGGGCACCCGGCCATCGGCCTGCGGGACCTGCAACGGCGCAGGCAAGGTGCGGGCACAACAGGGTTTTTTCACCATCGAGCGGACCTGCCCCACATGCCAGGGCGCGGGCCAGGTGATCGCGGACCCCTGCCCCAACTGCCGCGGCGCGGGCCGGGTGCAGAGGGAGAAGTCGCTCTCGGTCAACATCCCGACGGGCGTCGAGGACGGCACCCGCATCCGCCTCGCCGGCGAAGGCGAGGCCGGTGCGCGCGGCGCCCCGCCGGGCGACCTCTACATCTTCCTGTCGGTCGAGCCGCACCCCATCTTCCAGCGCGACGCCAAGCACGTGCACTGCCGGGTGCCCATCCCGATGACCACGGCTGCGCTCGGCGGCACGGTCGAGGTGCCGACGGTGGGCGGCAGCCGCGCGCGGGTCTCGGTGCCGGCGGGCACGCAGCCGGGACACCAGTTCCGCCTGCGCGGCAAGGGGATGCCGGCGCTGCGGGGCGCGGGCCACGGCGACATGTACATCGAGGTGGCGGTGGAGACGCCGGTCAACCTCAGCAAGCGCCAGAAGGAGCTGCTCAAGCAGTTCGACGAGCAGGGCGGCTCCCGCCCGACCAGCCCCGAATCCGAAGGCTTCTTCTCCAAGGTGAAGGAGCTCTGGGAGGACCTGAAGGATTGATTGGGACCCTGAGGACCGCGTGTTCGGCGGCTCGCGAGGTGCAAGATGCGAAATGCGCCGGGCCGCCAGGCCCGGACGGCGCGACTGCGCCGCGCGCCGAATGGCGCGTAGCGTCGCGCGGCCACGCGCGTGGAGCGCACGATCGAGTGGAGCGAGCGCCCGGCGCCTGAGGGATAGTGAAAGGAGAGGCGATGAAGATCGGGATCCCAGGCGCGGCCGGGCGCATGGGCCAGGCGCTGACCCGCCAGGTTACGGCGACCGACGGCTGCACCGTGGTGGCCGCGACCGAGGTGCCGGAGCATGCCGCGCTCGGGCGAGACTGCGGCGCCCTTGCGGGGATCGAGCCGCTCGGCGTCGCGATAAGCGACGATCCGCAGGCGATGTTTCGGGCCGCCGACGCGGTGCTCGACTTCACCCTGCCCGGTGCCGCCAACCTTCATGCCGAGCTCGCGGCAGCGGAGGGGACCATGCTGGTGATCGGCACCACGGGCCTCGGCGCCGACGAGCAAGCCGCGCTGGAGGCAGCGGCGGCGCGGGTTGCGGTGGTCCAGGCGCCTAACATGAGCCTCGCCGTCAACCTGCTGTTCAGGCTCACCGAGCAGGTCGCCGGCATCCTGGACGACGACTACGACATCGAGATCGTCGAGATGCACCACCGGCACAAGATCGACGCGCCCTCCGGCACGGCGCTCGGCCTCGGCCGGGCGGCGGCGCGTGCGCGGGGGGTCGCGTTCGATGAGGTCGCAGCGCGTGGCCGCGATGGCGTGACCGGTGCCAGGCCTCGGGGTGAGATCGGTTTTGCCGCGCTGCGGGGCGGCGACGTGATCGGCGAGCACAGCGTGATCTTCGCGGCCGACGGCGAGCGGCTGGAGCTGGC
>JAPPKP010000327.1 GCA_028819955.1 Rhodospirillaceae bacterium
CGGGCAAGACCAAGCTCGCGCTCGACCGCATGAAGGAGGCGACGATCGTCTTCGGGCTGGCACAGATCGAAGCGGGCGCGGATGCGCTCACGCTCCCGGACCACGCCACCGGCGACCTAGTGAGCGCCGACTACTACAAGCGTTTCCTCAAGGACCTCCACATCGAGTTCGTGGAGCGCCTGCCGGTGCCGCTCATCCTCCACATCTGCGGGCGCACCGTGGACCGCATGGGCTATATCGCAGAGACTGGGATCGCCGCCTTCCACTTCGATTCCAAGAACGCACCGTCCGAGTCCATGGCGGCGATGGACGACAGGGTGTCGCTGGTCGGCAACATCAACAACCCCGAGACCCTGTTCGCCAAGGGGCCGGAGGACGTGCGCAAGGAGGTCTACGCCAACCTAGACGCCGGCGTGCAGGGGGTGGGGCCGGAATGCGCCATCCCGCTCCAGACCTCGGTCGAGAACCTGCGCGAGATTCCGCTGGCGGTGCGCGACTGGCATGCCGAGCACGGCCTCCCTCACTGACCCCCTTTGCCCCCTGACGCCCCGCCGCTCCCACCACTGAGTTCCCGATGGCCGAGCTTGCCGACATCGCCAACGCGGTGATCCGCGACGAGATCGAGGAGTTTCTCGAGCGCCCCGACGAGATCGAGCGCAACGTCGCGCTGTTCGCGCGCATGCGGCCCGAGATGCAGGACATCGCCGCGGCGCTGATCGAAGGCGACAATCACACGGTCGACGCGCTCACCGTCAAGGCGCTGGAGGGGGGCACCGAGGCGCTGGAGATCATGGACGACGGCCTGATCGCCGGCATGGGCATCGTCGGCATCAAGTTCCGCGAGAACTTCATCTTCGTGCCCGAGGTGCTGGCCTGCGCCCGGGCGATGAAGGCGGGCATGGCCCATATCGAGCCGATCCTGTCGGCCTCGGGCGTGGAGCCCCTGGGCACCGTGATCATGGGCACGGTCAAGGGCGACCTGCACGACATCGGCAAGAACCTTTGCATCATGATGCTGTCCGGCGCAGGCTTCGAGGTGGTTGATCTCGGCGTGGACACCTCGGAAGACGAGTTCATCGCAGCGCTGGAGGAGCACGGGGCGCCGATCATGGGCATGTCCGCGCTGCTGACGACGACGATGCCGAACATGGGCAAGACCATCGAGGCGCTGATCGATGCCGACATCCGCGACGACGTGATGGTGATGGTGGGCGGCGCGCCGGTGACCCAGGAGTTCGCCGACGACATGGGCGCAGACGGCTACGGCAAGGACGCGCTCTCGTGCGTGGCGCTTGCCAAGAAGCTGATGGAAGAGCGCGGTTAGGCAGGCCGTTGCCGAAGATCAGCCAAGAGGACTATCAGCAGCGGCTGGACCGGCTCACCGAGATCTTCGCGGATATCGTGAGCCACGCCGACGAGCAGGCCACGCACCGCTGCCCCTACCGCGACGCCCGTGACCGTTGCACCGCGGCGTTCTCGTGCGGCAACCAGATCGCTGCCGTCGAGAGGGGCGAGCCCGCGACCTGCGGCCACGACGGCACCTTCGACTACAGCCTGGCGTGGGAGACCGACCCCGCGACCCGCAAACGCGCGAAGACGAAGCTCAGCGCGATCAAGCGCGCCGCTGCGGCGCGGCGGGAAGGCCAGGCATCGCCGACGGGACCCGGCACGGTTTCCCACGACGGCAAGACGGAGCCCCTCGCCGTCGGCATGACGCTTTTCGACTGCGCGGACGAGCTCGCCGTCGAGGTGCCGACCTCCTGCCAGCGCAACGGCCGCTGCCACGAATGCGTGGTCGAGGTAAGCGCGGGCGACGACGCACTCTGCGCCCGCACCGAGGCCGAGGGATTCCTGCGCGCGCCTTACCGGCTTGCCTGCCAGGCGCTGGTCGAGCGTGACGATATCGACGTCGCGTTCGCGCCGCTCCGCCGCCGACCGCGCATCCTGGTGCGCGCCCATGCCGACGCGGCAGGCGCGCCCGGGACGCTCGACCCCCTGGTCACCCGGCGGGGCGACAATGTGCTCTATGACGGCGAGGTGGTGGACCGCTACCGCGGCCACATGCTCGGGCTTGCGGTCGATCTCGGCACCACCACGGTGGTGCTCGACTTCGTCGACCTGGAGACCGGGAAGAGCGTGCACAGCGCCGCGTTCGAGAACCCGCAGGCCTTTGGCGGCAGCGACGTGATGCACCGCATCTCGTACGACCGGGAGGACAAGGCTGGGGAGCTGCAGAAGGCCGCCGCGTCGGCCATCAACCGCGCCATCGTCGATGGCTGCGCCCGGCTCGGCACCAACCGCCAGGCGATCTACGAGATCGTGGTCGCGGCCAACCCGACCATGCGCGACATCCTGTTCAAGCTGGATGTGCAGGGGATCGGCCAGAAGCCCTACAAGTCCACCATCGAGCACGCCTTCCTCGCCGGCGAGCGCGAGCACACGGCGCTCAGCGCCCGCGCTCTGCGGTTGGGCCTGCGCGCCAACCGTGCGGCCCGCGTCTACGGGCTGCCGCTGATCGCGAGCCATGTGGGGGGCGATGCCGCAGCCGCTCTGGTCGCGCTGGAGGGAGGATTCGCCGACGCCGACACCGCGATGCTGGTGGACATGGGCACCAACACCGAGGTCGTGCTCAAGCACCGGGGGCGGATGCTCGCGGCCTCATGCCCGGCGGGGCCTGCGTTCGAGGGCGGGCTGGTGCGCTACGGAATGCCGGCCTGCGACGGCGCCATCGAGGCGGTCCGCCTGGGCGAAGACGGCAAGGCTGCCTGCAAGACCATCGGCGGCAAGGACCCGGTGGGGGTGTGCGGCTCGGGCCTCATCGACCTGCTGGCGGAGCTGCGGCGGGCGGACGTGCTGACCGCCAAGGGTGTCTTCACCGCCGACCGCAAGCAGAAGGAAATGACCGTGGTCCCGGAGCACGGGATCACCTTCTCCAAGGAGGACGCCAGCAACCTGGGCCAGGCCAAGGCCGCCAACTACTGCGGGCAGTACATCGTCATGCGCGCGCTCGGCGTCGACCCCGCCGGGATCG
>JAPPKP010000027.1 GCA_028819955.1 Rhodospirillaceae bacterium
GGGGAGACTGCACGGCCAACCCGAAATTATGCGAACTTCAGAAACTGGACACTAGGAGCCGCGACGACCGCCACTCTCCGCGTCGCCGTTGGTGTCCTGGCGCTGGCGGCGCTAAGCGCCTCGGCTGTTGCCGAGGCTGCATCGGTTGCGCCGCGCGACCGCCTGCTGGACGCCGTGGAGCGGCATGCGGCGCTGCCTGCAGCGCTCGGCGCGGAGATCGAGCGGCGCTGCCCGGAGGCCGGCACGCGGTGCGCCGCGCAGCTCATCGTGGGAAGCCTGCTGGCGGCCCGCCTGGTTCCGGTGAGCCACCCGGATACCGACACGATCCGGCGCGCTCACACGGTGCCCTCGGTCAGTGCGGTGGAGCGGCATAGCGACGGGGCGCTCGTCCTGGTGCTCGACCGCTTCGGCCGCACCGCCGATCGCGAAGTTGCGGACGCTATCGCTGCCGCCGGGCCGGCGGAGGCGGTGCGCGTGGTGCTCGATCTGCGCGGCAATGCCGGCGGCGATTTCGACCGCATGCGGCGGGTCGCGAGCCTCTTCACGGGTCCGAGGGAGGGCGCCATCCGCCTGCTGGGTCGCGCCGGCGCGACAGACGTGGCGCTGCCCGCGCCGCTCCGCGCCATCGGCGAGTTCGAGCTCGACGTGCTGATCGGCCCCGGCACGGCAAGCAGCGCGGAGGTGCTGGCGGCGCTGCTCCGCCGCCACGCCGGCGCCCGGCTCGTCGGCGCGCCCACCCTGGGCAAGGACTGGCTCACCCGGCTGGTCCCGGTCGATCATGACTGGCGCCTCGCCATCCCCGCGGAGCGGATCGAGGTGCCGGGGGAGACACTGGCGCAGGGCCTCGCGCCTGACATCGAGGCCACATCCGATGAGCGGCAGGCTGACGAATGAGAGGAGACCCACGATGATCCGGTTGAAGGTGCTCGCGGCCGCGCTCGGCGCGCTGGCCGTTCTGGGGACGGCGATACCGGCGCAGGCGCACGAGGAGAAGACCGGCGATATCACGATCGTCCATCCCTGGTCGCGTCCGGCGGCGCAGGGGCAGAACAGCGTGATCTATCTCGAAATTCGAAACCGCGGTGCGGCCGACGATCGCCTGGTCGCCGTCGGCACGCCGCTCGCCAACAAGGTCGAGCTACACCGGAGCACGCTGGAGGACGGCGTCCACCGCATGGAGGCGGTGGAGAGCATCGTCGTGCCGGCGGGCGGCACGGTAAAGCTCGCGCCCGGCGGCCTGCACGTCATGCTGGTCGACCTCAAGTTCATGCTGATGGAGGAAGAAACCATCCCCGTCAGCTTTACCTTCGAGCGTTCGGGCACCGTCACCACCGGGGTCGAGGTTCAAGGCGGCGGCGACCACTAAGATCGGCCGTGGGAGGGCCGCTGGGCGCGCCCGTCAGGCGTTGAGGCGCTGGCCGGACTCGCGGTCGAACAGGTGAACGGTCTCGAGGCGCGGCATCAGGCGGATCGTCTCGCCGGGGTCGAAGTCGTGCCGCTCCTTGAACTCGGCGCAGACCTCCTGGCCGGCCATCTGGCAGAACACGAGCGTGCTTGAGCCGGTGGGCTCGACCACCGAGACCGTGGCCTCGACGCCGGCGCCGTTGGTGGCGAGCGCCAGGTCTTCGGGGCGCACGCCGTAGATCAGCGGCTGGCCCTCGCCGATGCGTGCGTCCGCAGGCAGGGGCATGACCGTGCCGTCGTCCGCCGCTGCGGCCGGCCCGGTGCCCCCGGCGGCGCCTGCGGCCTCGATCAGGTTCATCGCCGGCGAGCCGATGAAGCCCGCGACGAAGAGGTTGGCCGGCCGGTCGTAGAGGTCGAGCGGGCGGCCCACCTGCTCGACCCGGCCGAGGTTCATCACCACGATGCGCTCGGCCATGGTCATGGCCTCGACCTGGTCGTGGGTGACGTAGATCGAGGTGGTCCTGAGCCGCTGGTGCAGAGCCTTGATCTCGGTCCGCATCTGCACCCGGAGCTTGGCGTCGAGGTTCGACAGCGGCTCGTCGAAGAGGAAGACCTGCGGGTCGCGCACGATTGCGCGGCCCATGGCGACCCGCTGGCGCTCGCCGCCCGAGAGCTGGCGGGGCAGGCGGTTGAGCAGGTCCGTGAGTCCCAGGATCTGGGCGGCGCTGTCCACCCGCTCGCGGATCAAGCCCTTGTCCTCCCGGCGCAGTCGCAGGCTGAAGCCCATGTTCTGGCGCACCGTCATGTGCGGGTAGAGCGCGTAGTTCTGGAACACCATGGCGACATCGCGGGCCTTCGGCGCCAGGTCGTTCACCACCCGATCGCCGATCGCGATCTCGCCGTCGTTGATCTCTTCGAGGCCGGCGATCATCCGGAGCAGCGTCGACTTGCCGCAGCCCGACGGGCCGACGAGAACCAGGAACTCGCCGTCGAAGATGTCGATCGAGACGCCGTGGATCACGGCAGTGTCGTCGAAAGACTTGTGGACCTCGCGGACCGATACCGATGCCATGGCTGCCTCGTCTTTTCCGCTTACCCCTTGACCGCGCCGAGGGTGAGCCCGCGCACGATATAACGCTGCGCGAAGAGCGCGATCAATATCGGCGGCACCATGGCGATGAGCGAGCGCACAGCCACGAACCAGAACTGCACGCCGCGCGAATCCACACCGCCCGCGATGTGGACCGGCATGGTCGCCGATTCCTTGATGGTGAGGATCAGTGCGAACAGATACTCGTTCCACGCGAACGCGAACATGATGAGCGCGGACGCCGCGATCGCCGGCAGCGCGAGCGGGATCGCCACGCGGAAGAACGCGGAGAAATGCGAGCCGCCGTCCACCAGCGCCGCCTCCTCCAGCTCGATCGGCAGATCCTGGAAGGTCTGGCGCACGATCACCACCGCAAAGGGCAGGATGAAGGTGGCGTTGACCAGGATCAGCGCTATGTGGGTGTCCAGCATGTCGAGCGAGGAGAAGACGATGAAGAAGGGCACCGCCGTCGCCACCGGCGGCAGCACCCGTTGCGACAGGAACCAGATCGTGAGGTCCTTGT
>JAPPKP010000195.1 GCA_028819955.1 Rhodospirillaceae bacterium
TCAACATCGTGCGCCAGTCGCTCAAGTCGCCGGCCCGGCTGATCGTCGAGAACGCGGGCGAAGACGGCTCGCTGGTGATCGGCAAGCTGTTGGAGCAGAAGAGCGCCACGCAGGGCTTCGACGCCCAGAACGGCGTGTATGTCGACATGGTGAAGGCCGGCATCATCGACCCCGCGAAGGTGGTGCGGACTGCACTTCAGGATGCGGCGTCGGTCGCCGGCCTCCTGATCACCACCGAGGCCATGGTTGCCGAGAAGCCCGAGAAGAAGGACGACGCGGGCGCCGGCGCCGGCATGCCGGACATGGGCGGCATGGGCATGTAGCCCAGCCTTCCAGGCTTACGAGACGGGGCGGGCCCGAGGGCTCGCCCCATTTCGTTTGCAGCGGCCGGAGCCACGGGATATGTGCAACGCGCCGGCGCGGCGTTTGGCAGCCCGCGTCACGAGCCGAGGGGAGGCCCCATGAGCGCCGATATCGGAGCCCTGTTCGACGAGAGGGATGCGCTCGAGATCGCCCAGCTGGTGAAGGCGGGCGAGGTTAGCCCGGGCGAGCTCGCCGAGGCGGCGATCCGCCGCATCGAGGCGCTGAACCCGACGTTGAACGCGGTCTCCATCCCGCTCTTCGACTATGGCCGCAAAGCCGCCGCCGACCCGGCGCTGCCCGATGGCCCGTTCAAGGGCGTGCCCTTTCTGCTCAAGGACCTCGGCACGCTCTGGGAAGGCATCCCGCTGGCCAACAGCTGCCGCTACTTCAAGGACTTCGTCTGCCCCGCCGACATGACCTACACGCGGCGGATCAGGGAGGCTGGGTTCGTGCTGCTCGGCCGCAGCAACGCGCCCGAGTTCGGCTGGTGCCTCGCGACCGAGCCCGCGTTGTTCGGCCGCACCAACAACCCCTGGAACCTGGAGCGGACGCCGGGCGGCTCCAGCGGCGGCGCGGCGGCGGCGCTGGCGTCCCGCATGGTGCCCTTCGTCGATGCGAGCGACGGCGCCGGCTCGACGCGGGTGCCGGCCTCCCACTGCGGGCTGGTCGGGCTCAAGCCTTCGCGCGGCCGGATCACGCTGGAGCCCTATCCCGACTACTGGTACGGCGGTGCCACCTTCCTCACCGTGACCCACACGGTGCGCGAGAGCGCCGCCTATCTGGACGCTGTCGGCGGGCGGGTGACGGGCGACGTCTACTACACCGACATGCCGGCGACGCCCTACCTGGACGAGGTGAGGCGCGACCCCGGCACGCTTCGTATCGGCGTCGCCACGGCGTCGCCGGCCGGGCTCCCCATCCACGACGAGGTGGCGCAGGCCGTGCGCGATGCCGCAGCGCTGTGCGAAAGCCTCGGCCATCGGGTGGAGGAACGGGAGCTCGACCTCGATTGGGAGCGGTTCTGGTCCGCGTATACGCGGATGACCGCCGCCCAGACCGCGTCGGGCTTCGAGGATTCCGAGGCGCTCATCGGCCGCCCGGTGACCGAAGACGATGTCGCGCCGCTGATCTGGGCAATCATCCAGAAGGGCAAGGCCATCGACGGGCCGCAGCACTACCGCGACGTGAACGAGCTGCGCCAGATCAGCCGCGATCTGATCGTGAGCCTCGCGGACTGCGACGTTCACTTGATGCCCGTGATCGGCCATCCCGCCCGCCCCCACGGCCACTACCCGATGACCATGGGCGACATCGACCGCTACAACACCGAGCTGATGGGGCCGGATGCCGTGTTCACGGCGCCCTTCAACGCTTGCGGTTTGCCCGGCATGTCGCTGCCGCTGCACATGACGGCGGACGGATTGCCGGTCGGCGTGCAGCTCGTGGGCCGCGAATGCGACGAGAGCACGCTCTTCCGCCTCGCCGGCCAGCTGGAGGCGGCGAAGCCCTGGAAGGACCGCCGGCCGCCGGTCCTCGCAAGCTGAACCACGGTTGCGCGACGCAACCGGCCCACAGGGAGGCTCCCATGACCTCAGTCTTCGCCAACGACGCATTCGCCGGGAAGACGGTGCTGGTCACCGGTGCCAGCTCCGGCATCGGCGAAGGCACCGCCAAGGCCTTCGCCGCCCACGGCGCCAACGTCATGATCAACGGGCGCGATGCGGCGCGCGGCGGCGCGGTGCTGGACGCCATCGTGAGCAGCGGCGGCAGCGCCGCTTTAAGTCTCGGAGATGTGGCGGACTCCGCCTACTGCAACCGGCTGGTGGACGAGACCGTGGACCGCTTCGGCCGGCTCGACGTGCTCTTCAACAATGCCGGCATCTGCCTGCACGGGCCGGTGGACGAGACCTCGGACGACGATTGGGACCGCCTGATCGGCATCAATGTCAGCGGCAGCTTCTATGTGGCGCGGGCCGCCGTGCGCCAGATGAAGGCGCAAGGCGAGGGCGGCGCCATCATCAATATGTCATCGGAATGCGGGCTGATCGCCTACGAGCGGCTACCCGCCTACAGCGCGACCAAGGGCGCCATCGTCATGCTGACCAAGTGCATGGCGATCGATCACGCACGCGACGGAATCCGCGTCAACGCAGTCTGCCCCGGCGATATCGACACGCCCATGACCGACCTGGGCTGGGCGCACCTCGATCTCTCCTCCGCTGAGATCCGCGAGAGGCTCAAGGAGCACATCCCCCTCGGCAAGGTGGGCCAGCCGCTCGACATCGGCCACGCGGTGATGTTCCTGGCCTCCGACGCCGCCGGCTTCGTTACCGGCATCCTGCTCCCCATCGACGGCGGAACGACTGCCAGATAGGCCTGCCCGCGCCGTGATCGCGATCACGGCGTCCGAACGATTCCCACCTCCCCCTGTCCCCCTCCCCCAAAGGCGGAGGGGGAACGTAGGCCGGGAAGGCGTGCTTCTTTTCTCCCTCTCCTCCCCGCCGGGGAGGAGAGGGTTGGGGTGAGGAGGGGGGCGGTTCGCACTGCGTGCGAGGGAGGAAACGTGCGCCGTTTACCTGCCGTCTCGTACGTGCCGGTAGATCTCGGTGAAGTCGGAATCCGGGCGGGCGGCTTCCAGACCGTCCCAGAT
>JAPPKP010000197.1 GCA_028819955.1 Rhodospirillaceae bacterium
GTGGTGAGCGAGAGGCTCGCGCCGAAGAGGAAGGCGCCGATCAGCACCCAGATCGGCCGCCCGCGCGCGAGCATCGCGAGCACGATGGCGATGAAGCCCGCGCCGCCGGTCATGAAGGGGACGAAGATGCCGGCCCCGATCATCGCCATGTAGGCGCCGCCCAGCCCCGCCATGACGCCGGTGAAGAGCACCGACCAGGTCCGCGTCGCGGTCACGCTGATCCCTGCCGCGTCGAGAGCATCGGGCTTGTCGCCCGCAGCCTGCAGGTTGAGCCCGACGTGGGTGTTGCGGAAGAGGTAGGCGAGGACCAGCACGAGAAAGACCGCGATGTAGACCATCGGGTGCCGGGCGAAGAGGCTCGGCCCGACGATCGGAATCTCGCTCAGCCCCGGAATGTCCAGGGTCTCCACGCGAGGCAGGCGCGGATAGGTGCGGCTGAACTGCACGTGGTGGAGGAGGGCGGTGATCCCGTCCGCGCCGAGGGTGAGCGCGATCCCGATCACGATCTGGTTGAGGCCGAGCCGCACGCAGAAGAGCGCCATCAGCATCGCCATCACGAGGCCCCCGGCGGCGCCCGCGAGGAAGCCGAGCCAGAGCGAGTCCGTGCCGAAGGCTGTGGCGAAGCCGGCGTAGGCGCCGAACAGCATCATCCCCTCGATGCCGATGTTGAGCACGCCGGCCTTCTCCGAGACCTGCTCGCCGAGCCCCGCCAGCAGCAGCGGCACGCCGGCCGCGACCGCCCCCGCGATCAGCGAGATCAGGAAGGCGTCGCTGAGCAGGCCCTGCGACATTGCCGGTCAGTCCCGTGCCGCCATCTGGCGGCGCTGGCCGAGCCACTCGGTGAGCGCGAGGAAGATCAGCATCAGCGCAACCAGCACCAGGATGAAGTAGTTGGGCAGCCCCGCCTTGCGCGATGCCGTCTCGCCGCCGATGGAGAGCACGGCGAAGAAGAAGACGAACCCGATCACGGCAATGCCGTTGAAGCGGGCGAGGAAGACCAGGGGAATGATCATCAGGCCGTAGGCCGGGTTCCAGTCCGCCCGCACGTTGCCCCAGACGCCGAGGATCTCCACCGAGCCCGCGAGCCCGGCCAGGCCCGCGCTCAGCGCGAACACGGCGACCATCAGCGCGCCGAGCGGCAGCCCCACGTGCACCGCGGCGCGCGGGTTGGCGCCTACCAGCCGCAGACGCAGGCCGAACGAGGTCCGCGTCATCAGCCAGTGGATGAACAGGATCACCGCGAGGCCGACGATCACGCCCACGTTGATCGTGCTGCCAAAGAGGCGCGGCAGGCGGTCGTCGGTCGCGAGCGTCTCGGTCTGCGGCACGGTGGTGGTGGGATCGTCGAAGGGGAGCTTGATGAGCACGTTGGCCGCGCTGATCCCCAGGAAACTCATCATCAGCGTGGTGACGATCTCGTTGACCCCGTAGTAGGCCTTGAGCAGCGCCGGCAGCAGCGACCAGACCGCGCCGACGGCCATCGCCACCACCATCACCAGCGGCAGCACCAGCCAGACCGGCAGCACCGTGACCAGCGCCGGCGCGAGCGCGGCGGAGATCACCGCGGCCAGCAGGAACTGCCCGTCGACGCCGAGGTTCCAGAGCCCGGCACGGAAGGCGACGATCAGGCTTGCGCCCAGCAGCAACAGCGGCGCGCAGCGGGTGATCGTGTCCTGCAGCCCGATCCAGCTCAGCAGGCCGCGCCGGACGATGTGGTAGTAGAACGCGCCGGGGTCGGCGCCGAGCACCAGCAGGATCAGCGCGCCGACACCCAATGCGAGCACGATCGGCAGCAGCGCCGCGGCAATCGGCTCGGCCCAGCGGCGCCAGGCGGACCGGCCCGGGCCGCGGTGCTCCTCCTGCGCTATCGAGCCCTGCGTCATCGCGCTCAGGCTTGGGCTTCGACCCCGATCATGAGCTCGCCGACCCGGCGCGCCGCGTCGCCGTCGTTCTCCACGATGCCGACCAGGCGGCCGTCGAGCATGACCCCGATGCGGTCCGAGAGCTCCAGAATCTCGTCGAGGTCGGTCGAGATCAGAATCGTCGCCACGCCCGCATCGGCGTTCTCGCAGATCGCGCGGCGGGCGCGGCGGATGTTGTTCAGGTCGAGCCCATACGTGGGCTTGTTGTAGATCACCGCCATCGGCTGGTCGTCGAGCTCGCGGGCGAGCAGCGCCTTCTGCACGTTGCCGCCGGAGAGGTGCCCGAGTGGGGTCTCGGGGCCCGGCACGCGCACGTCGTGCTCGGCGATGAGCGCGCGCGCGTGGCGCTCCACCTCGGCGTTGCGGACGATGCCGTGGCGCCAGAAGGGCTCGTCGCCGATCCGCTTCAGCAGCAGGTTGAGGCCGACGGGGAAGGCGGAGACGGTGCCCTCGCCGAGCCGGTCGTCGGTGACGTAGCGGAGCCCCGCGTGCTGGCGCTGGCGCACGCTCAGCCCCTCGATGGATGTGCCGTCGAGCACGATGCGGCCGTCCTCTGCGTGCCGCTGCCCGGCGATGGCCTCGGCGAGCTGCTTCTGGCCGTTGCCGTCGACGCCCGCGATGCCGAAGATCTCGCCTTCGCGCACTGCGAAGCTCACGCCCGCATCGCCCGCCGCCGCAGGGCTGCCGGTCGGGCGGAGACCGTCCACCTCGATTACCACGCGCTCGCCCGGCGCGGCCTCGCGCCGGGCGCGGCTCCGCTCGGGCGTGGTCCCGTCGGCAGCGGCGCCGAACATCAGGTCCACGATGTGGTCGATAGCCTCCTGCGGCGCGAGCGCGGCAAGCGTCTCCGGCGGCAGCTCGCCCGCCTTGCGGCCCTGCCTCAGCACCGAGACCCGGTCGCCGAAGCGCACCGCCTCGTGCAGCTTGTGGGTGATGAAGAGGACCGCGATGCCGGCGTCGCGCAGCCGCCCGATTACACGGCCCAGGTCCTCGACGCCCTGCGGGGTCAGCATCGAGGTCGCCTCGTCGAGGATCAGCACGCTCTCGCCCCGCCACAGCGCCTTGACGATCTCGACGAGCTGCTGCTG
>JAPPKP010000289.1 GCA_028819955.1 Rhodospirillaceae bacterium
CGCCGGGGTGGATCGCGGTCGAACGCTCGTTGTCGATCATGTCGCGCGGCATCAGATGGCGCCGGTTCGACGTGGCGTAGAAGAGCACGTTGTCGGGCCGCCCGCTGATCCCGCCTTCGAGCGCCGCCTTCAGCGACTTGTAGGTCGTGTCCTCGGACTCGAAGGAGAGGTCGTCGCAGAAGAGCAGGCACGGGTGGCCGCAGCCGCGCAGGCGCCCGAGCAGGATCGGCAACGAGGATATTTCCTCCCGGTGAATTTCGATGAGCTTGAGGCCGCCCGCAGCCTCGGCCGCCACCACGCCGTGCACCGCCTTGATCAGCGAGCTCTTGCCCATGCCCCGCGCACCCCACAGCAATGCGTTGTTGGCGGGAAGGCTCCGGGCGAAGCGCTGGGTGTTGTCGAGCAGGATGTCGCGCACCCGGTCGATGCCCTTGAGCAGCGATAGCTCCAGCCGGTTGATCCGGGGCACCGCCTCCAGGCGCGCGCCGTCGGCGTGCCAGACGAAGCCTTCCGCCGCATCGAGGCCCGCGTCCTCCGCGCCTGCCGGCGAGAGACGCTCAAGCGCTTCCGCGACCCGCTTGACGAGCGGCGCCAACTCCGAGTCCGACATGGGTGTTCCGGCCGGTTGAAAGGCGCGCGGACCCTAGCCCGGACCTCTCACCAATGTCACGGCCTGCGTCGCGGCGCCTATGCCTCGGGACCGACGAATGCGCGGGTGATCTCGACGGCCTCGGCGAGGCCGACGCGCTCGACCTCAACGCCGGGCGGGAAGGCGCCCTTGAGCCGGCTCGGCAGCGCGGGGTCGAGCAGGACGAAGACGCCGCGATCGTCCGCCCGCCGCACCAGCCGGCCGTAGGCCTGGCGTAGCCGCCCGCGCGTGAGCCGGTCGTCGTAGCGACCGCCCCCAAGAACCCGGCGCCTGGCCTTGTGCAGGATGTCGGGTCTGGGCCACGGCACGCGGTCGAAGACGATGAGCCGCAGGCTCCGACCCGGCACGTCGATGCCGTCCCGCATCGCATCGGTGCCGAGCAGGCAGGCGTCGGTCTCGCTGCGGAAGATGTCGACCAGCGTGGTCGGGTCGAGCGGGTCCACGTGCTGGGCCCAGAGCGGGAGGCCGGCCTCGTCCAGCGCGCCGGCGATGCGCTCGTGGACGCCGCGCAGCCGCGCGATCGCGGTGAAGAGACCCAAAGCGCCACCGCCGGCGGCCGTGAACAGCGCGCGATAGGCCGCCGCCACCCGGTCGGGCGCGCTGCGCCTGACATCGGTCACCACCAGCACGCGGGTCTGCGCGCCGTAGTCGAAGGGAGAAGCCAGGGCCGCTCGGATCGCCGGCGCCTTCAGGTGGCGCCCGCCCGTCGTCGCCTCGGCCGCAGCCCAGTCGTGCTCCGCGTCCCCGCTACCGTCCCGCAGGGTCGCCGAGGTGATGAGCGCGCCGTGGGAGCGGCCCATGACGAACGCGGCGAAAGGGATCGTCGGGTCGACGTGGTGGCGGTGCATGCCGATATCGACATCGCGCCCGTCGATGCGGGAGATCGCGAACCAGTCGACGAAGCCTGCGGGATCGGCGGCGTCTTCGACGTCCTGCGACAGCTCCTCGTCTGCAGCCGGCGCGGCAGTCATGTCCGCGAGCATGGCCCGCCACGAGTCGAGCTGTTCGCCCACGCGCCGCTCGATACCGCGCACCACGGCCTCGATGCGCTGACGCTCGGCGGTCTCCAGGCTCTCGGCCTCGGCATCGAGGTGCGCTGCGAGCGCCGCCGCGAGCCGCCCGAGGGGCCGGGCGATTGCGGCCAGCGCCGCCTCCAGGGTCTCCGCAGCCTCCACCATGCCTGGAATGAGCGGGTGCACCGGCGCCTCGATGCCGTAGCCGCTGCGGGGCTCCGGCGCGCGCGCCATGACCTGGCTCCGCACCAGCGCGAGAAACCGCTCGCACGCCCCTTGCGCCGAGCCCCCCGCGAGCCGCTGGTGCCAGTCCGAGCCGGGCAGCGCGTGCGCGGCCCTCAGCGCTTCGTCGAGGGCCTCGCGCGCGGCCTCGCGGTCCGCGATCAGATCGTCGATCCTGCTGCGCAGGCCACGGGCGCGTCCAGCATCTCCGCGCCCCCGCGATTCCGGCCCGAGCAGCCAGCGCCTCAACTCGAGCGCCTCTTTGCCGGAGAGGTGGGCCGAAAACGCGCTGTCCGCCGCGTCGAAGAGGTGGTGCCCCTCGTCGAGCACGTAGCGGGTAGGGACGCTCCGCTCGTCGCCGGTGCCGAAGACCGCGCGCGCCGCCTGCACCATGAGCAGCGCGTGATTGGCGATCACCATGTCCGCCCGCCGCGCCTTGCGCTGGCTCTTCTCGATGAAGCAGCGGCGGTAGTGGGTGCAGGCGCTGTGGATGCACTCGCCGCGCCGGTCCGCGAGGCCGAGGGTGCGGCCGTAGCCGAGCAGATCGGCGAGCCAGGCCGGCAGGTCGCCGCCGGTGATGTCGCCGTCGCGCGTGGCGGCCGCCCAGCGGGCCATGAGGCCCAGCGCGATGCGGTCCCCCGTCACCAGCGCGCTGCGGCCGAGCGCCTCCTCCATGTTGAGCAGGCAGAGGTAGTTCTCGCGCCCCTTGCGCAGCACCACCTTCTCCGCCTTGACCTTGGGCTCCGGGTAGAGCCGGTCGAGCTCCCGGTCGATCTGGCGCTGGAGGTTGCGCGTGAAGGTGGAGAGCCAGACCGTGCCTTCGTTGCGTTCGGCCCAGAGGCTCGCCGGCGCGATGTAGCCGAGGGTCTTGCCGACTCCGGTGCCGGCCTCGGCCAGCACCACGTGGGGCTCCTCCTCCGCCTCGATGGGGTCGAAGGCGGCGCAGGCGGCCGAGGCGAAGTCCGCCTGCTCGGGCCTGGGCTCCGCGCCCTCGCCCAGCAGGTGCGCGAGACGCTTTCGCGCCGCCGCCGTCGCGACCGGGTCGTGACCCGGTGCCGGTGGCGGCGCGCTCTCCTGCCATTCCTTGAGCCGGGTCCAGACCGCGAGCGCGCCCCCGTCC
>JAPPKP010000315.1 GCA_028819955.1 Rhodospirillaceae bacterium
AAGGCGATGGAGATGATCCTGACCGGGCGCATGATGGATGCCGAGGAGGCCGAGCGCAGCGGGCTCGCGAGCCGGGTCGTGCCGGTCGCCGACGTGGTGGACGAGGCGGTCGCCGTCGCCGAGCGGATCGCGCATTTCTCCGCGCCCACCGTCGCCCTCGCCAAGGCGAGCGTGAACCGGGCCTTCGAGACCACGCTGACGGAAGGCGTGCTCTACGAACGCGCGGTCTTCTACGCGAGCTTCGCTACCGAGGACCAGAAGGAGGGGATGGACGCCTTCATCGAGAAGCGCGAGCCCGCCTTCAACAACCGTTAGGGCCGCTTAGCGACGCCGGTGCCGTTGACCGGGCCGGCCCGCGTGCTATAACGCCGCCCGACCACAGGAAAGGCCCTCCCCCATGGCCCATTCGCGCCAGGCCCGCAAGCGGGTTCGGCAGAACAAGCGCCGCGTCGCGGTCAACCGCGCGCGGATTTCACGCCTTCGCACCTTCATCCGCCGGGTGGAGGAAGCCATCGCGAGCGGCGACAAGCGCCAGGCTGAAGAGGCCCTGCGCGCTGCCCAGCCCGAGATCATGCGCGGCGCGCAGAAGGCAGTGCTGCATCGGCGCACCGCGGCACGTCGGGTCTCGCTGCTCGCACGCCGCGTCGGCGCACTGCCCGACAGCTAGCCCGGAGTATTCACCGCGGCAGCGCGCTGTGACGCGGAAGCGGCTACTCTCCCCCTTTCAATTGATAGGACAGGGCGGCTGACCTTTAGGCCGACCAAGCGGGCGCCGCGGAGCACGTCGTTCAAATTCCGGTTATGCCGCCAACCGATTGGCGCGCTGCCCTCACTCCTATAGCCAAGATTGCGGCAGAAGTGCGATGGCCAGAATTTTCGCCGGTTCCGCATTCGGACCCATTGCATGCCGAGACTTCGGCCTTTAGCCTAACTGTCACATACCGCCCGGAGGAGGCGCCGGCGGTATGCAAAGCAAAAATCACCGACGGTAACGACGGCGAGGCAAGCGCAGCTTGCCTGGGAAGGGAGACCCACCGCCGCTCCGACAACCGCGACACAACGCAAGAACAGATATGGGGTCAAACGCGTCTACAAAAGGAACAAATCGCTCATCGCGGAGCGATATGCTTGTTTTGGATGCCTGCTCGGAGATCGCTTGCCACCGTGAAGGGCCGTGTTGGCGCGGGCCGCGCTGCCTGCAGAAGGCGAGCTGGTCGTGACGGACAGCACTCTGCCGCGGGACCGCGACGCACAAGACGCTTGGGAGAGGATCCGGGCGAGGCTTCACGCCGAATTGGGCGAAGCCACCTTCGCGAGCTGGCTGGCGCCACTCTCTCTGGTCGATGTCGACGACGATCAGGTCACGCTCGGTGTCGGCACCCGCTTTCTCCGCGACTGGGTCGCGTCGCACTACGGCCATCGCATCGGAGTGCTTTGGGCTGAAGAGCGGCCCGACATCCAGAGCGCCCAGATCGTGATCCATGCGGGGGAGCCTCCGGCTGGCGAGCACCAACTTCATGCGGACGGCAGGCCGCTGCCCTCGCGCCCGCGCGACGGCGCCCGCAGCAGGGGGCAAAGCGGAGCACTGGCAGATCTCGGCTCGCCGCTGAATGGTCGCTTTACCTTCCGCGAATTCGTGGTCGGCGAGACCAACGAGCTCGCCCACGCCGCGGCGCAGCAGGTGGCCGGCGTCGATCACCTCCCGTTCAATCCGCTTTATCTTTATGGCGGCGTCGGTCTCGGCAAGACCCACCTCTTGCATGCGATCGCATGGTGCATCCGCGGCCGCGAGCCGGGTCGGCGTGTCCTCTACCTCTCTGCCGAACGGTTCATGTACCAGTTCGTCCAGGCAATCCGCCAAAAGGACACCGTGGCGTTCAAGGAGCGGCTCCGCTCCGCCGACGTGCTGTTGATCGACGACATCCAGTTCATCTGCGACAAGGACAGCACGCAGGAGGAATTCCTTCACACGCTCAACGCGTTACTCGACCATCGCTGCCAGGTGGTGGTCTCGGGTGACCGCTCGCCCTCGCGCCTCGACGGGATGGAGGAGCGGCTGAGGTCCCGTCTCGCCGGCGGTCTCGCCGTCGACATCCATCCCACCGATTACGAGCTCCGCCTCGGAATTCTACGCGAAAAGGCGGGGCCGCTCGGGATCGCCGATGCGCCGCGCGAGGTGATGGAGTTCCTGGCGCGCCAGATCACCTCCAACGTGCGCGAGCTCGAGATGGCGCTCCATCGCATTGCCGCCCACGCCGCGCTGCTCGGCGGCGCGATCACGCTGGAGACGACCCAGGCGGTGCTGCGCGACGTGCTCGTCGCGAAGGAGCGGCGGATCACCATCGAGGAGATCCAGCGTCGGGTCGCCCAGCACTACAACATCAAGGCGACAGAGTTGTCCTCCAGCCGGCGCGCGCAGGCGGTGGTGCGGCCGCGCCACGTGGCGATGTACCTCGCCAAGCAGCTCACGTCGCGATCGCTGCCGGAGATCGGCCGCAAGTTCGGAAAGCGAGACCACACCACGGTCATGTACGCGATCCGCCGCATCGAGGAGCTGCGGCCAAAGGACCCCACCCTCGACGAAGACGTGGAGCATCTCCGCCGCAGCCTCGAAGACCCGAGCGACTGAAGAACGGCTTTCGCACGGGGCGAGGGCCGCGACACGGGGTGTGCTACGCGGCGATAGTGCTGCGGTTTCCGCCACTTCTCGGCTATAATACGCCCTGATTCGACGGCGATTCAGGACCCCCTGCGAGCATGAGACTGACGATCGAGCGTTCCACGCTTCTGAGTTCTTTGGCGCACGTGCAAAGCGTCGTCGAACGGCGCAACACGATCCCGATTCTTGCCAATGTGCGCATCGATGCACAGGGGAGCGACCGCCTGCGACTCACCGCGACGGACATGGACCTCGCGGTCGTCGACGAGGCCGATGCAGCGGTCGAGCAGGAAGGCGCGGTGACCACGACCGCGCTCACCCTCTACGACATCG
>JAPPKP010000203.1 GCA_028819955.1 Rhodospirillaceae bacterium
TCAGGTCGAACGCCAGGCGGCATCCGAGATCATCGGCTCCAGCTTCCACCAGTCGGGATAGACGCCGACGGCATAGAAGCGCTCGACGATGGCGGCGGTCATAGCCTCGTCTGTCGGTCCGAACTTGGATGGAACCAGCTCCAGGAGGAAGTCCAGGTTATTGGCGCGCGCCGCCTCGGCGAGCCGCTTGACCGTAGCCTCCTGATCGGCACGCAGATCATCGGGGTCGTCGGGGCGATAGAAGCAAAGCGCCTTCACCACGTGCTCCGACGGCCATTCCGCCAGGCCTGAGCCGAAGTCGTCGCCGATTTCGAGCTTGAGCGGCCGGGTTCCCGGCTTCTCGACGGGGCGTCCGATCCAGAGGCCCGTCCCGGCCGCCGCATAAAGCGCATCGCGGCCCAGGCGGCCGTCGCAGAGGACGCCGTAGCCCTCGCGCCCGCCCGCGACCCCGAGCGCCGCATCCAGGCACAGGCGCTTGAAACGGCCGATGCGCTCTCGCGGCGCACCGCAGACCGTCGCCATTTCTTCGAGCGGCGCGCGGTGATCGAAGGCGAAGACGCGCAGACTCGACCATGCCCTAGTCCGGTTCGTCGCCCAGTGGATCTGCTCCAGGCGCGTATCGTGGCGCACGGCGGGTGTCGCCGGGCCGTGGTCCAGAAAATGCCTCAGCTCGACGGCGCTGGGGTAGGACGGCGTGCAGCCGTGGCGCGAGACGGCGAGCGCGCCGCAGGCATTGGCGATGCGGAGCGTCTCGGCCCAGTCCTCGCCGGTGAGCCACCCCTTGAGGAGACCGGCCATGAAGCCGTCGCCGGCACCGAGCACGTTGAACACCTCGACCCGGAAGGTTTCGCCGTTGATCCCCTCGTCGAGCCTCAGCGGGATCGGACCCTCGAACGCGGTGGCCCCGGCGGCGCCCCGCTTGCAGACCAGGGTGGCCTCTGTCACGCCGCGCACGTTGGCGAGCGCCTCGCGGGTGTCGGTCGCGCCACCGGCGATGTGGAACTCCTCCTCGGTCCCGACGATCACGTCGAAACGATCCAGAATTCCCTGCAGCTTCGCGGTGACGGCCCCCGATTCGATGAAGCGGCTCTCGCCCGCGCCGTGCCCGGCGAGGCCCCAGAGATTGGGCCGATAGTCGACGTCGAGGATCGTCTGCGCGCCCCCTGCGCGGGCGAGATCGACCGCCTTGAGCGTCGCGGCTTCGGTCTGCGGGTGCGAGACGTGCGTGCCGGAGGCGAGCACGCAGCGGGCTTCGGCGATGAAGTCCGGATCGATGTCCTCGGGCGTGAGGCCCATGTCCGCGCAGCTTTCGCGATAGAAGATGAGCGGGAACTGCTCCTGATCGCGGATGCCGAGCAGGACGAGCGCCGTCAGGCGTTCCGGGTCGGTGATGACGCCCCTCACGTCGACTCCTTCGGCGCGCAGCTGCTCGCGGATGAAGCGGCCCATATGCTCGTCGCCCACACGCGTGATCACCGCCGACTTCATGCCGAGCCGCGCGGCACCTGCCGCCGTGTTGGTGGGCGAGCCGCCGATGTACTTGTGGAACGTCCGCATGTCCTCAAGACGGCCGCCGACCTGGCCGCCGTAGAGGTCGACCGACGAGCGGCCGATGGAAATGAAATCCAGTGGCCGCATCAGACCTTGCTGCCGAATGACCCTTCGGGCTCCGCCAGCTCCTGACCGCCGGCCATCATGGCGTTGCGCGGGCCCTCAAAGCTCAATTCCCCGCCGCCCATCAGCATTAGCCCACCGGTCGGTTCGTGCACGCGCGACATGGCCTTGATGAACGTGGACCTGTCGGTGCCGTTGTCGCCCAGCCGACTGTGACACTCCGCCGCATGGACCTCAAGTGAAGCGCAGGCGGGAGCGCAGACGCCGCGTCGCAGGTGGCCAAGGGCCTGGGCGTCGAGGTGCACCGGGCAAATCTCTGCTTTGCAGGGGACGATCGCCAAGAATCGAAGGGCCGACACCTGACCGAAGACGATCCGCCACGGCTATTGGACCTGCTTCCCGATTGAGTGGCGGGCGAAGCCTCCGGCAATGCACGGCAGCTCAGGCGGGGTCCTTATCCGAACGTCTGATCGTCCTGCCCCACGGCCTGATGCAGGCCGCGCACGAGTGACGACAGGCCGGCGGTGCGGAGCGGCACGAAAGACTTGGCGGTCTGCTTGCAGAGCGCCTTCGCCTTGAGGCAGGCGCCGTGGCTGACGCAGTCGACGGGGCAGAGCACCACGTCCGCCTGACTGAGCACGCCGCCCAATCGCGCGATATTGTCGTCGACACCGCCGTCATGGTGGCTGAAGCGACCGTTCAGGCTCTCGACCAACTTGTGGCGCTGCTTCGTGATTTGCCTGGGCGGGGCGACACAGAGTTCGCACATGGCGGGTGTGTCCGTTATCGTGCGGTCCAGTCATCGCATCGGCATGCTCGCCGCTTGCGACAGCGACGGTTAGGCCGGCTCGAGGGCCGCCCCGCAGGGGGTTGAGCGGGGCGGCCCCGGTCTGCCGTGCTGTTCTGCTCAGCAGACCGCCGGGAAAGCGCTTACTCGAAGACGGCCTCGGGGTCGTCCAGGCTGTCCGAGCCCTCGAAGTCGACCGCGGCAAGGTTGAGCGCCGCGACCGCGGCCTCGATCGCGCTCGTCTGCTCGGTCAGCGCGTCGATTGCCGCCTGCACTCGCGCGTTGCCCGTCGCGTTGCCCTCGCCAATCTGCTGGTCGTAGGCCTCGCCGCCCTCGGCCGCAGCCACGACCTCGCCCATCGCCGCCATTGTGGCCTCAAGGCGCGCACGCAGCGCCGCGTCCGCATCGGGCGAGGCTGCCGCGACCAGGTCCGAGACGCTCGGGCCGTCGACCACCGAGCCGTCGATGCGCTCGTATGCGCCCAGATAGATGTTCTGGATGCCGAGCGCGTCGTAGTAGTGAGAGGCGTGGGTGTTGTCGCTGAAGCAGTCGTGCTC
>JAPPKP010000079.1 GCA_028819955.1 Rhodospirillaceae bacterium
CTCAAGGGGCGCAAGGACGCGCTCAAGGCGGCGGTCCACATGGTCCACGCGCTCGAAGGACTCATGGCCGACGAGACGGACACGGTGCGCTTCACCGTGGGTCGCTTTGAGTGCCACCCGGGCTCGCCTTCCACGGTGCCGAGCCGCGTGCTTTTCACCATCGACTTCCGTCATCCCGACCCGGCAGTGATCGAGCGCATCAGGCTCAACATCGAGCCCGTGTGCCAGGCCCGCGCCCGCGGCTGCGCGGTCAGTGTTCGGCCCACCATCGAGAGCGCGCCCCTGCAGTTCGACCCGGCTCTGATCGATATGGTGGAGGACTACGCCGCGCGCCTCGGCCATTCGGTGATGCGGCTGCCGTCGGGCGCCGGCCACGATGCGGGCCACATCAATCACCTTTGCCCCACCGGCATGATCTTCGTCCCCTGCGAGCGGGGCATCAGCCACAACGAGGCGGAGAACGCGACGCCGGCCGACCTCGCCGCAGGTGCCCGGACGCTGGCCGCGTGCCTCGTCGACCTCGCGAACCAGGAGTAGCCATGAGCGAACGCAGAAGCGAGTACGCGCTGTTCGATCCGGAGGCGATCGATGCCATGCGGCCGGTGATTCGCGGCCACCGCCACGCGATCGTCGCCGGGCACTACCTCGCCGCACAGGCGGGCTTCGCGATCCTGGAGGGGGGCGGCAACGCCATCGACGCGGGCGTGGCAGCCGGCATCGCCCTCGGCGTCGTGCACAGCGATCTGGTCAACGTCGCAGGCGTCGCCCCGATCATCCTCTACAGCGCGAAGACCGGGCAGGTGGAGACCATCAGCGGACTCGGCACCTGGCCGGCTGCGGTTACGCCCGATCTCTTCATGCGCGAGCACGACGGGCACATCCCGGTGGGCCCGCTGCGCACGGTGGTGCCGAGCGCGCCGGATGCCTGGATCACCGCGCTGGAACGCCACGGCACCATGACCTTCGGCGAGGTGGCGGCGGCCTCGATCCGGCTCGCGCGCGATGGCTTCGTCATGTACCCGCTGATGGCGAGCGTCATCGCCAAGAAAACGGAGAACTACGCTCGCTGGCCGTCGAACGCCGAAATCTATCTGCCCGGCGGCCGCCCGCCTGCCGTGGGCGATGTGTTCGTGCAGGCCGACCTCGGGCGCTCGCTCCAGTACATGGCGGACGAGGAGCGCGCCGGCGGCGGCGACCGCGCGGCAGGGCTCGACGCCGCCCGCGCGGCCTTCTACCGGGGCGACATCGCAGCGGCCATCGTGAGCTACCACCGGGAGAACGGCGGCCTGCTGACGGCGGACGACCTCGCCTCCTTCAGGGTGGGGGTGGAGCCGCCCGAGCGGGTCACGGTCGAGGGCATCGACGTCTATGCCTGCGGCCCCTGGTGCCAGGGGCCGTCGCTACTCCAGGCGCTCCGCCTGCTCGACACGAAGGCGCTGGCGGCACACGGCCACAACAGCCCGGAAGCGGTGCACACGATGGCGGAGGCGCTGAAGCTGGCCTTCGCGGACCGCGAGCGCTGGATCGGCGACCCGCGCTTCGTCGACGTGCCGACGGCGGCGCTGCTCTCCGACGACTACGCCGCCAGCCGCCGCGCCCTCATCCGGCCCGGCGAGGCGTGGCCCGGGATGCCGCCTGCGGGCGACCCGACGCAGGGCCTCGCGACCGCCGCCTGCTCGCAGGGAACGGCCTCGGCGGGGCCCGTGGCGGCCGCACACGACACCTCCTACGTCTGCACGATCGACAGCGAGGGCAACGTCTTCTCGGCGACGCCGAGCGATATCTCCTTCGATTCGCCGGTGATCCCCGGCACCGGGCTCTGTTCGTCCTCGCGCGGCGCGCAGTCCTGGGCCGACCCTGCGCACACCTCGAGCGTGGCACCCGGCAAGCGCCCGCGGCTTACGCCCAATCCGGCGCTCGCCATGGGCGACGACGGCTTCGTCATGCCCTTCGGCACGCCGGGCGGCGACGTTCAAATCCAGGCGATGCTCCAGACCTTCGTGAACATCGCGGTCTACGGCATGAACCCGCAGGCCGCGGTGGAGGCGCCGCGCTTTGCGACCATGAGCTTCCCCAACTCCTTCGAGCCGCACGAGTACCATCTGGGCAAGCTGATGCTGGAGGCGCGCATTCCGGAGGCGGCCGGCGACACGCTCGCCTCTTGGGGCCACGGGGTCGAGTGGTGGCCGGAGTGGGCCTGGCCGGCGGGCGCCATGTGCGTGCTGGTCAAGGACGGCGAGCGGGGCACGCTCTCGGGCGGGGCGGACCCGCGTAGGCCGGCCTACGGGCTCGCCTGGTAAACGGGGACACAAGGGAAGGAGTGGCACCGTGACGATCGTGTTCGAGGGATGCAGGGTGTTCGACGGGGTCTCGGCCGAGCCGCGCGAGAACGCGACCGTGGTGGTCGAGGACGGGCGGATCAAGGAGGTCGCCGACGGTGCAGTGCGGCTGCCGGCCGATGCCGAGCGCGTGGCCTGCGGCGGGCGAACTCTGATGCCGGGCCTGATCGACGCCCACTTCCACGCTCTCCTCATCGACCTCAACGTCCCTTCGCTCGACGACATGCCGGCGTCGCTGATCTATCAGCACGCAAGGCACAGCCTCGAAAGCTCGCTCCGGCGGGGCTTCACCACGGTGCGCGACGCGGGCGGCGCCGACCTGGGGCTGGCGCTCGCCGTGGAGCAAGGCCTGATCGCGGGCTCACGCGTGCTGTTCTCGGGCCGGGCCATAAGCCAGACCGGCGGCCACGGCGACATGCGCAACCAGACCCGCTTCGAGCCCTGCGGCTGCGCCGGCTATCACGGGGTCGCCACGCAGGTGGCCGACGGCGTGGATGCGGTGCGAAAGGTGGTGCGGGAGGAGCTTCGCAAGGGCGCTCACCAGATCAAGATGATGGTGTCGGGCGGCGTGCTCTCGCCGACCGATCCGCTCTGGATGGACCAGTAC
>JAPPKP010000180.1 GCA_028819955.1 Rhodospirillaceae bacterium
CAGCATGGCGAGCGCGTCGGCGCGCGGGCGCTGGAAGCTGTTGCGGCCGATGATCGAGCCGCTGCCGCCGCCCGCATGGATCGAACGGACCTCGCCGAAGAGCCCGTCCAACCCCTTGGCGGCGCCGCCGGAGAAGACCACGAGCCTGCGGCCGGCGAAGGCCGCCTGCATGATGTGCGCGATCCGCTTCTCCAGCGTCGCGCCATCCACGCTTGCGGCGTTGTAGGCCTTGGCGGCGGCCTCCTGCTCCAGATGGTCGGTCGGTGGCTTGACCTTGATGATGTGCGCACCGGCGAGTGCGGCCATGTGCGCCGCATAGGCCACCACGTCCAGCGCGGTCTCGCCCTCATTGGTGAGCGACCCGCCGCGCGGGTAGGACCAGACCACCACTGCGAGCCCGTGCGCCTTCGCCTCTGCCGCGAGATCGCGGATCTCCTCGATCATCTCGTATTGATGGTCGGAGGCCGGATAGACGGTGAAGCCGATGGCCGAGCAGCCCAGCCGGAGCGCGTCGCGTACCGAGCCGGTCACCGCCTGATCCTTGGCCGAGCCCAGCGAATTGGCGTTGTTGACTTTGAGGATGGTCGGGATCGCGCCGGCGAAGCTATCCGCGCCCGACTCGATCATGCCGAGCGGGCTGGCGAACGCGTTGAGCCCCGCGTCGATCGCAAGCTGCCAGTGGTAGTGCGGGTCGTAGGCCGGCGGGTTGGGGGCGAAGCTGCGCGCCGGCCCATGCTCGAAACCTTGGTCCACGGGCAGAATGACCATGCGCCCGGTGCCGCCGAGTCGGCCGTGCATCAGGATGCGGGCGAGGTTCGCTTTCGTGCCCGGATTGTCGCTCTCGTACCAGGAGAGGATTTCTCTGACGCGCCGGGTGATTCGCATCGATGCATCCTGACCGAGGCGCCGCACGATTTCCAGAGCTTATGAGCGTTTGGCACGCCCTCTTGCGAGGTAGGCGGCGCTGTCACGCTCCGGGTCTGCGGAATGGACGAGATCAAGCGCCGCGCGGCCCGGCCCGGCGGTGACCAGCCGGCCGTTCTCCCCGTCCGCGATGGCCTGGAGGGTCTTGCGCATGGCCCCGCGGCCGGTAAACGCGACGCCGGCGAAGCCGCGGCTCAGCGCCTCGTGGGCGAGCACGGCGCTACCCCTGCAGTCGACGACCGCATCGTGGTCGGCCTCGGGCACCGTCTCCTTGGCCTGCTCGAAGACGGCGCCGAGAAAGCCGAGCCCCGCGTAGGATGCGGCGCCCGGCGCAGACCAGAGCGTCACCCGAACTCCGGCTGCCGCAGCCGCTCGGAGCGCGCCGATGGCCTGGTCGAGATCGTGCACGACGATCACGGGCCGCCGTGCGCTCATGGTCCGGTCACCGGATGCTGCCCGTCTCGAGCGCCGCGACCCCCGGCAAGGTCCTCCCCTCCAGCCACTCCAGGAAGGCGCCGCCGGCGGTGGAGACATAGCTGAAGGCGCCGAGCACGCCTGCGCCCTGGAGCGCCGCGACCGTGTCCCCGCCGCCGGCGACGGAGAGCAGGCTGCCCTCCCCGGTGAGCCGGGCGGCGGCGCGGGCACAGCCCGTCGTGGCGCGGTCGAAGGGCGCGATCTCGAAGGCCCCGAGGGGGCCGTTCCAGACCAGCGTACGCGAGGTTGCCAGCGATGTTTCGATGCGCGTGCAGGTCTCGGGTCCGAGGTCGAGGATCATTCCGTTCGCCGGAACGTCGGCCGCGCGCGTTACCGCACCCTCGGCGCCTTCCCGGAACTCCCGCGTCACCACCACGTCGGTGGGGAGGACGATCTCGCAGCCGGCGCCCGACGCTTCGGCCACGATGCGGCGTGCATCCGCCGCCAGATCGGGCTCGTGGAGCGACGCGCCGATGGCGACTCCCTGCGCGTGGAGGAAGGTGTTGGCCATGGCGCCCCCGATGACCAGCCGGTCCACCCGCTCGATCAGGTTGGCGAGGAGCGCGAGCTTGGTCGAGACCTTGGCGCCGCCGACGATGGCGGTGACCGGCCGCTCCGGCGCCTGCAGCGCCTTGCCGAGCGCTTCAAGCTCCGCCTGCATCAGGCGCCCCGCCGCGTTCGGCAGGCGCTCCGCCACGGCGGCGGTCGACGCGTGGGCCCGGTGCGCGGCGGAGAACGCGTCGTTGACGTAGAGATCGGCGAGGCCCGCGAGAGCATCGGCGAAGGCGGGGTCGTTGGCCTCCTCGCCCGTGTGGAAGCGCAGGTTCTCCAGCAGTGCGACGCCTCCAGGGGCGAGATTGGCCACCGCAGCCTCCACCTCCGCGCCGATGCAATCGGGGGAGAAGCGCACCGGGAGACCGCCCAGCGCACGGGCGAGCGGCGCGGCAAGGGGTTTGAGCGACATGGCCGGCACCCGCTTGCCCTTCGGCCGGCCGAAGTGCGAGGCGACGATCACCCTTGCCCCGCGCCCTGCAAGCTCCCTCAAGGTCGGCGCGACCCGGTCGATCCGCGTGGCATCGCCGACCGCGCCTTCGCGCATCGGCACGTTCAGGTCCACCCGCACGAGGACGCGCCTGCCCGCGACCTCGATATCGTCAAGCGTGCGGAATCCGGTCATGGCACGGGCGGAAGGCCGACTGGTCGCGCGGGCTCCGTCACAGGTTGCCGAGATAGGCGGCGACGTCGCCCATCCGGTTCGAAAAGCCCCATTCGTTGTCGTACCAGGAAAGCACGCGGCCGAGGGTGCCATCGACTACGGCGGTCTGGCCGGCATCGACGATCGAGCTTTCCGACCGGTGGTTGAAATCGACCGAGACCAGCGGCTCCTCGCTGTAGGCGAGCACGCCGGCCATGGCGCCGGCGGCGGCGCTCGCCACGGCCTCGTTGATCTCGTCAACGGATGTCGACCGCTTGGCCACGAAGTTGAGATCGACCATCGAGACGTTGGCGGTCGGCACCCGGACCGCCGTGC
>JAPPKP010000054.1 GCA_028819955.1 Rhodospirillaceae bacterium
GGCCGGCGGGCTCCTCTTCAATCTCATCCCCTTCGCCAACACCCAGAACCCGGTGAGGCGGGTGGTGCGCGTCACCGCCATCGTCGGCGCCATCCTGCTCGTTGCCGTGCTGGTCGCCCTCGGCTTCGTCGAAGCGCTGCTCTAGTGTCCTGTTTCTAAAGTTCGCATGATTTTGGGTTGGCCAAACAGTCGCCCCGACCCTCCGATTCTTCTCGTCATGCCCGGACTTGATCCGGCCATCCACGTGTATGCCCGGCGACGGGTGGGCCTTGCTGAGAGAGATGCCCGGATCACCCCCGGACTTGATCCGGGGGCCGGGCATGACGATGTAGGAGAGGCTCGATCGGAGAGACCGTGCACCGACCCAACCGAATGCGAATGAACTTCGGAAGGCACCGATATCGCTTCGCAGAAGGCGCGCATGATCGGCGAGGCAACCTGCGCCGGAAAGGGCTGCGCCAGCACGCCCTGAGCATCTTCGTCGACCGCTCCGCCATGCACGCAAAGCGAATCTCCTCTGCGCCCGGTGCGATTGCCCGGCCGGGCGGGCCATGATATCGACTGCGGCCCAAGGACCGCGCGGCGGCGGCGGGGCCGCGGCCAACGGGCGGCAGAGCGCGCGGGCAACGGCCAGCGAAGGCGAGGGGAAATCATGGCGGATCGTTTCGCAATGACCATCAACGGCCGCACGGTCGTCGCCGAGTTGCTGGGGCGGAAGGCGCCCAACGTGGTCAAGGCGTTCACCGAGAGCCTGCCCTGCGAGAGCTTCTCGGTGCACGCCAAGTTCGCGGGCGAGGAGCTGATCGTGATGCTCCCGTTCTACTGCAACTCCGAGAACGAGATTCTCAACGTCAAGCCCGGCGACATCGGCTTCTATCCGGGGCGCCAGACCGCCTGCATCTTCTACGGCGACACCAAGCCGTTCGGGAAGGTCAGCGTGTTCGCGAAGATCGTGGACGGGCTGGAGCATCTGAAGCCCGCGGGCAAGAAGATCCTCGCCAAGGGTCCGCTGCCGGTCCGGCTCGAACTCATCGAGGGAGCGTAGAGCCATGGCCGCAACCGAGACCTCCGCGATGATCGACCGGCTGGAGCGCTTCGGCCGGCGCAACTGGAATTCCGAGCCCGGCGACATCACCCGGCTGCGTGAACACAGCCTGCCGCCCATGGGCAACATGCCGCCCGTGCTCTACGCCAACTTCAACACCTTCTGGATGGGCGAGAATATCCAGGTCGTGCGCCAGCTCGCGCTCGACAAGGCGCTGCCGGCGCCAGCGCTGAACCAGATGGCGGCGGCGCTGCTCAACCGCCATGCCGGGCGGCTCGCCAAGTGGAAGCTCACCAGCACGGTCAGGCTCGTACGCGAGCTTGCCGCCTACTTCGAGGCCGGTGGCGCCAGGAACCATGGCGAGGTGGTGCAGGTCTGCGAGGCGGCGATGGTCGCGTTCGACCGCATCAACGCCTGGATCGACGCGATGATCCCCTGGGCGCACCTCGACAAGAAGGTCAAGCTGCTGCCGGCGGCCGGCTGACGGCGACGCGGGGGAGCGGAGCCCATGTGCGGCCTCGGCGGCGTCTTCTTCAAGACCACGGAGCATCATCGCCGCACCGGCGAGATCGCCTATCGCGTGCTGGACGGCATCTTCCGGCGCGGGCCGGATTCGACCGGCCTCGCCCTGATCCAGCCCGCCAGCGACGATCGCCTCTACGTCGGCATCAATTGCGAGGAGCCCGGCGGCGGCGGCCGCGTGCTGGGGCTGCTGGACGAGCTCGGCCGGGTGGAACGCGCGACCGACGGCGAGGGCTTCATCCGTACCACGGTCCGTTACGACGGCGACGACGAGGCGCTGGTGGATGCGGTCGACTCGCTCGGGCCCGACTACAGCGTTGCCAGCATCGGCCAGCAGCTCGAGGTGGTGAAGCACTTGGGGGGCGTGGAGACCCTCGAGGAGCGCTTCTCCATCACCGATTACGACGGCCCGCTCGCCATGGGGCTCACGCGCTTCGCCACCGAGAGCACCATCGACTTCACCCACGGGCAGCCGCTTTCCGCCAGGCTGCACCGCGATCTCGCGATCATGCACAACGGCCACATCACCAACTTCCACCATCTTCGCTATCACTTCGAGCGCGCGGGCTACACCTTCGCCACCGGCAACGATTCCGAGGTGATCGCCGTGGCGCTGATCGACGAGATGAAGAAGGGCGCGAGCTTCCACGAGGCGCTGCAGCGCTCGGTCACGATCCTCGACGGCTGCTTCACCTATATCGCCGTCACCGCGGACGAGGTGGGCGTGGTCAAGGACCCCTACGCGGCCAAGCCGCTGGTGGTGGGCGAGACCGACCGGCTGGTGGCGGTCTCCTCCGATTGCTGGGCGCTGCGCGACGGCATCGACGAGGACATCGAGGTCTGGGAGCCCGGAGCCGGCGAGGTTGTGACGTGGCGAATTCCGCTTCACTGACCATCGACTGCGCCGGCCGGCCGACGCGCGCGATCAACGAGGAGATTCGCCGCGCGGCGGACGACGGCGTGCCCGAGGTCGAGCTGCTCAACCCGCAGGCGCGGCACAATCTCGGCGTCTCGGTCCTCAAGCCCATCCACGTTGTCTATCGCGGCCACGTGGGCTCCTTCACCGCCGGGCTCTGCGACGGGATCACCGCCGAGGTTCACGGCACCTGCGGCTGGGGCGTGGCCGACAACCTGATGAGCGGCGAGGTGGTCGTGCACGGCAACGCCGCCACCTCGGCGGCGCCGTCGATCCGCGGCGGGCGCGTCGTCGTGCGCGGCGATGCGGGGCCACGGTCCGGCATGATCCTGAAGAAGGGCGAGCTGATCGTCGGCGGCAATGCCGGCTACATGTCCGGCTTCATGATGCAGAACGGCCGCATGATCGTCTGCGGCGACGCCGA
>JAPPKP010000236.1 GCA_028819955.1 Rhodospirillaceae bacterium
AAGTTCCTGGCCAAGATCGCCTCCGATCTCGACAAGCCGCGCGGCTTCGCCGTGATCGGACGGGCCGAGGCCCGCGCCTTCCTCGCCGACAAGCCGGTGGGGCTGCTGTGGGGTGTCGGCACAGCGATGCAGCGCCGCCTCGCCCGCGACGGCATCACCTTGATCGGCGAGCTTGCCCGCCTCGACGAGGTGACGCTCACCGTCCGCTACGGCAAGATCGGCAAGCGGCTCCACCTGTGCGCGCGCGGCGAGGACGACCGCCCGGTCAATCCCGAGCGCGAGACCAAGAGCATCTCCTCGGAGATCACGCTCGACGAGGACGTGTCCGACCCGGCGACGCTGCGCCCGATCCTGTGGCGGCTGACCGAGACGGTGGCGAGGCGCCTGAAGAAGGCCGGGCTTGCCGGCGGCGGCGTCACGCTCAAGCTCAAGACCGCCGACTTCCGCATCCTCACCCGGGCCCGCCGCCTCGGCACCGCCACCCAATCGGCGGACGAGATGTTCCGTGCGGCCGAGCCGCTGCTCGCGCGCGAGGCGGACGGCCGCGCGTTCCGCCTGATCGGCATCGGCGCCCACGACCTCGCCCCGTCCGCCGAAGCCGTCCAGGGCGACCTCTTCAGCGGCGCCGCGCCTGGAGAGGAGAAGATCGACAAGGCGCTGGACGCGGTGCGCGAGAAGTTCGGAGAGGACGCCATCGTCAGGGGCCGCGGCTTCGGCACCAAGCTCGTGCGCCAAGGCCCCTCCAAGGTGGAGTGAACGGGCAAGACTACCGCCGCATCCCCGCGGCGGCCTGGCCCCCGATGCTGCCGAGGATGATCAGCCCGCCGACGAGGGTGAGGACGCTCGGCACCTCGCCGAAGGCGAGCGCCACCCAGAGCGACGCGAACACCACCTCGGTCAGCGAGAGGACGAGCAGCTCGGCGGCAGGGACGTTGCGCGCGCCGATGGTCAGCATGAAGATTCCGGCGCCGATGACCAGCACGCCGTACATGGTGGCGAGCCCCACATCCACCAGCGGCGGCGCGAGCCCGGTGCCGCTGGCCACCGCCATGATCCCGCTGAACACGACAGTGATGGCGGCGGCGATCAGGATCGAGGGGCTCATGTCGGTGTGCCGGCCGCGCCGGATGGCGACCGAGAAGCCGGCGAAGCCGACCGCGGACGCGAGCGCCGCCAGATCGCCGAGGATGTCGGCCTCCGCGAGACCCTCCCCTATCATGATGACGACGCCGGCGATCACGCCGGCCATGGCGAACCACATCGAGCGCGCGACGCGCTCGCGCAGCACCATCCAGCCGATGAACGCCGCGAACAGCGGCGACGCGCTGATCAGGAGCAGCGCATTGGCCACCGTGGAGTTCATCACGCCCCAGACGTAGCCGGTGAAGGCGACCGCGAGGCCCAGGCCCGCGACCGCGCCGGTACCGCCTGCACGGCGGATCGTCGGAAGCACCGGCCGCCCCGTGACGAGCAGATAGATCAGGATCGCCAGCGCCGCGCCGAGAGAGCGGTAGAACAGGAACTGCCACGGCGTGCTCTCGTCGGCGAGCCGGATGATCGGCCCGCCCAGGCTCATGCAGAGCCCGGCCGCGAGCACCCAGAGGCGGCCCGTGACGCGGGCGCGGTCGGGCCCGGAACCCAGGATCGTGGTCAAGAGGCCTCCTCACGATCTGCGAGATCGGCCGGGACATGCTGGGATGTCCGCCAGAATCGGGCGCAAGAATGCCCGCATTAGGGCGACTTGTCGCCGTCCGATTCTGTCTCGGAGCGGGGGTCCAGCTCGTAGAGCGCGGGCGAGGTGCGCGGCACCGCCACGAAACCGGCACGATCGTCCTGCTTCGGCCGCCGGCGCAGCACGAGGCGGACGGTGGTGAAGAGCGCGAGCGCGGCGTGGACGGAGGTCGTGAACATGAACAGGCCCCCGCTGCCGTAGTAGTCCATCAGGGCCGACGCGATCAGCGGGCCGAGGGAGGCGCCGAGCCCGTAGACGAGCAGGAGCCCGCCGGCGGTCGCCACGAAGCGCGTGTCTTCTGCGTGGTCGTTCGCGTGCGCCACCGACACCGCGTAGAGCGGCATGGCGAAGCCGCCGAAAGCGGCGGAGAGCCCGATGAGCAGGGTGGTCGACGGCTCCACCCAGGTGCTGAGCAGAACGCCGCTCGCCGCCGCGCAGAGCGTCGCTGCGACGATCACGAAGCGCCGGTCGATGCGGTCGGAGACCAAGCCGAGCGGCCACTGCAGGACCGCGCCCGCGAGCGTGGCGCCTGCGATGAAGTAGACCAGGTTGTCGATGTCGAGACCGCTGCGGCTCGCAAAGACCGGTCCCAGGGTCCAGAACGAGCCGTTGACCAGGCCGACGCTCAGGCACCCGACGAAGCCCACTGGCGAGAGGCGCCAGAGCCCAGCGATGTCGAGGCCGATGGTCGCGGGCCGGGGCGGCTCCGGCGCTCTGGTCAACGACACCGGAACCAGCGCGATCGCAATCAGGATGGCGATGAGCGCGAACAGCTCGAAGCCCGCAGGGTCGTACGTCGTCAACAGGAACTGCCCTGCCATCAGCACGCTGAGGCTGATGAAGGTGTACGCCGACATGACCGCGCCGCGGTTGGCGGTGGTGGCGCGGTCGTTCAGCCAGCTCTCGATCACCACGTAGAGGCCGGCGAAGGCGAACCCGACAAACAAGCGCAGCACGCCCCAGGCGATGGGGTCGATGATGAAGACATGGGCGAGCGCCGTGGCAGCGATAATGCTGGAGAGCGTCGCGAAGGTCCTGATGTGACCGACGCGGCGCACCACGAAGGGCACGTTGAGGCAGCCCAGGATGAAGCCCGCGAAGTAGACGGTGCCGAGCAGGCCGATCTCGAGCGTCGAGAAGGCCTCGATCTCCGC
>JAPPKP010000077.1 GCA_028819955.1 Rhodospirillaceae bacterium
AGGTCTCGTCGTCGAGCGCGTCCAGCCGCACGCCGCTCACCGTCGCCCCGAGAGTGGCGTCTGTCGGCGTGATGTCGAGCGCCATGCCCCCCCCTCTCGCGTCGCCTTTCGCTCTACCTGCCCGCCCAGCCGAGGCCGAGGCGCATCAAGTTGCTCTCGAGCGGGCAGGAATGCGCGCTCGCGCGCACCTCGACGATTCTGGCCATCGTGCTCCTCTCTCCTGTCGCTGCCGGCAGCGGCGACGCGATGAAGCTATGTCGCTGCCGCAGCGGCCGCAAGCGGCGGCGGTGGGATCAGGTCGAGATCATCATCTCCCCTTCTGCCAGCCTGGCAAACCGCAGCGTTCGCCCATTCCGGTTCCCACGTGTTGCGCATGGAATTTCGCCTTCGGATTGCGCAGACCGGGACACCTGCCGAGCCCTTCACTCTCAGCACTGCGCGGGGGCCTTCGTCTTTTTGGTTCGCCGAGAGGGCGTCTGCCTCCGGCTGGCCTGAAACTGGACCCTTACCGGGACCGGTTGCTACCGATCCTTCGATGTCAGCCGAATACCGCATACCCGCCTGTGAGAACCGCGGTCTCTCCGACCTTCGCCTGGAAGAACAGGCCGGGGCCATCACCAGTCGCGGTCACATCGATCGTATCCCCCGGCATCACCGGGGCCGCGAGGCGTGCCTCGAGGCGCCTGAGTTCGCTCGGATGCGCTCCCGCCGGCTCGGCAAGCATTCGCGCCGCGATCCCGAGCGTGCACAGGCCGTGCAGGATCGGCCGATCGAAGCCATTGGTGCGCGCGACCTCGGTGTCGATGTGGATCGGGTGCAGATCGCCGGTCAGCCGGTAGAGAGCTGCCCGGCTGCGATCGGTCGCGTGGCGGCCTTGCCAGAACGGCTGCCATTGCTGAGACGAAGCCGACGGCCCCCGCTCGCCTCCCCAACCGCCGCGCCCCGGCAGGAAGATGCCGTAGCGCGCCGTGAAGATCTCGCACTCCGCGACGATGGTGACGATCGCCGCCTTGCCCTTGTCCCATACCTCGGCGATCCGCCCGCGCCCCTCGAACGAGCCGCTGCGCGGCATTGGCCTGCGCAACTCCAGACTCTGGGCAGCATGGAGCGACCTGTTCCGGTCATAGGCGCCGAGACCGCCCGCCTCTTCGACCGCCCAAAGGCCGAGGGCACAGGCGTATGTCGGCAACACCCTGAGGTCCCTCTCGTAGACGAGGTCCGTCTCATCGCACGAGGCGCCGACGGCGAGCGCATAGAGTATCGCGTCGCGCGCATCGTAGGCGATGGTTCGGGCGCCGAGATCGTGCCCGGCCAGGTCCTTGAGCTCCATGGGCTCGCGTTCTCCTCTATGGCGCCGCCGGGGCGCCGGTTTGCGCCGCTCAGACCATGAGGTAAGCGGCGCGGATCTCGTCGTCTTCGGCGAGCTCCGCCATCGATCCCTCGTAGCGGATGCGGCCCTTTTCGATAATGTAGGCGCGATCCGAAACCAGGGTCGACAAATGGAGGTTCTGTTCGGAGAGCAGGATCGACAGGCCCTGCGCCTTCAGATCGAGGATCGTCTTCGCCACCTGCTCGACGATGACGGGTGCGAGACCCTCGGACGGCTCGTCGAGCAGTATGGTCGTCGGGTTGCCCATGAGCGTGCGCGCGATGGTCAGCATCTGCTGCTCCCCTCCGCTCATCAAGCCACCGAGGCGGCCGCTCATCTCCGCCAGGTTGGGAAACAACGCGAAAAGCTTGTCGTGCGTCCATACCGGCGCATTTTCGCGCCGCGGCTGGCGGCCGACCTCGAGGTTCTCGGCGACGGTCAGGCTGGTGAACACCCGCCGGTCCTCGGGGACGTATCCCAGTCCGAGACGGCTGATCTGGAACGATTCCAATCCCTGTATCGGCTTTCCCTCGAAGGATATCTCGCCCTTCGCCGGCCGGACCAGGCCGATGATCGACTTGATCGTGGTCGACTTGCCGGCGCCGTTGCGGCCGAGCAGCGCCACGACCTCGCTTCGACGGACCTGGAGCGAAACATCGGCCAGGATCTGCGCCCGGCCGTAGAAGGTGTCGACGTCGGTCAGCTCCAGGACCGGGGCGCCTGTCGCCTCGGTCATGAGATCTCGACGCCGTGCGCGGCGCCGCTGCCCAGGTAGATTTCCTGGACCTTCTTGTTCGACCGCACCGCCATCGGCGGGCCTTCGGAGATCAGCTCTCCCCGATCCAGCACCATGATTCGGTCTGCATGGGCGAAGACGACGTCCATGTCGTGCTCGGTGAAGAGAACGGCGATACCTCGTTCGTGCACGATCTCGGCGGTGAGCTGCATCAGCTCCATGCGCTCCCTGGGCGCCATGCCCGCGGTCGGCTCATCCATGAGCAGGAGTTTGGGATCGTTCGCCAGGGCGATCGCAAGCTCGACACGCTTGAGGTCGCCGTAGGCCAACACCCCGCAGGCTCTGTCGTATTGCTGGTCCATGCCGACGCGCTCCAGCAGCGTCATGGCCTCGTCGATGTAGTGGTTCTTCGCCGGCCGCCACAATGCCCGCGTTCGGCGATGGTAGTTGATCAACACCATCTGCACGTTCTCGCGCACGGTCATCGACGCGAAGGTCGCGGTGATCTGGAACGTCCGCCCGACGCCGAGCCGCCAGATGGACTGGGGTCGCAGGCCCAGAATGCTGCGGCCGTCGAGCCGCACCGCGCCGGCATCGGGCCGCAGTTGGCCATTCAGCATGTTGAAGCAGGTCGTCTTGCCTGCACCGTTGGGTCCTATCATGGCCAGGAGCTCGCTCGACGAGAGCGTGAACGAGACCCGCTCCACCGCCTGCACCCCGCCGAACGCCTTGCTCAGCGATTCGACCTCAAGCACCGGGGCGCGCTCGTT
>JAPPKP010000235.1 GCA_028819955.1 Rhodospirillaceae bacterium
GAGGACGTGTTCGCCATGGGACGCCTCGCCGGCACGGACGTGAACTGGCTGGTCTGGATGGACCTGCTTCCTCTGCGTGCGCGGGCCGGCTGGTACGAGCTTTGGGCGCGCCTGGTGGAGGACGGAGAGGTTGCGGTCGCCGGATCCGGTGGTGGCGGCCCCACCGTCCAGGCGCAGCGCTGGCTCGGCGGGCTTTCCAAGTCCGGCAGCAACAGCCTCGCTGTGGCGGGTCATCGCACCGATACGGGAGGCGCGCTCATGGCCAACGACCCGCACCTCGGCATTATGGTCCCCAACGTCTGGCTGATCGCCGGAGTCAAATCACCCTCCTACCACGCGGTGGGGCTGATGGCGCCGGGGCTGCCGATCTTCGCCATCGGCCGCAACCCGCACATCGCCTGGGGCGGAACGAACATGCGCGCAGCCTCCAGCGATCTCTACGACGTGAGCAACGTGCCCGCATCGGAGATCGCCGAACGAGACGAGAGCATCGGCGTGCGCTGGTGGTTCGACAGCGACGTAACCGTCCGCGAGACCGAGTGGGGACCGATCGTGAGCGACGTGCCGCTGCTCGCCGACCTCGACCTGCCGCCGGTCGCGCTGCGATGGACAGGACACGATGCGAGCGACGAAATCGGCGCCATGCTCGCGGTGAGCAAGGCACGCACCTTCGCCGAGTTCCGCGCCGCGTTCGACAGCTTCGCCGTGCCGGGCCAGAACATGCTCTACGCCGACGAGGAGGGGAATATCGGGCAGGTCATGGCGGTGTGGCTTCCCAACCGCGACGGCCCGCCCGCCGATATCGCTCTCGATACGGCCCTGCACGACGCCTCGTGGGGCGCACTGCGCACCACGGCGGATCTGCCCTACAGCTTCAACCCGGACTCGGGCTTCCTGGTCTCCGCCAACAACCGGCCGCCGCCGACGGACGTTCCGGTGGGATTCTTCTTCTCGCGCGACGACCGGGTGAACCGCATGACCGCTCTCATCGAGGCCGATTCCGCGGTCAGTGTCGAATCTCTCAAGGCGCTGCAGCAGGACGTCTACATGGCGTCGTCCGTGGCGCTGCGCGATCTCTTCATCGCCAAGCTCGATGCGCTGGGAATGGGCTCAGCAGCCGATGCAAAGGGCCAGAAGGCGATCGAACGGCTGCGCGATTGGGACGGAGAATATCGAACCGACTCACGCGGGGCGGTCACGTTCGAGCAGTTCCGCCACGGCTTCACCGCCCGCTTCTACCTCCTGCTGTACGGCGAGAACGAAGGCGAGGCGTTCGCCTCGGTCGGCCGGCGCACGGCGCTGCTGCACGAGGATATCGCCGCCGCCGACGAGAAGACGCTGCGCGCGGCCCTCGCCGCCGGGCTGGAGGCGGCCGTCGATGGTCTGGAGTCGTTCGCGAGCTGGGGAGAGATGCATCGCCTCAGCCTTGCGCATCCTCTCTCCAACGTCCCGCTGATCGGTGGCCGGTACGAGTTCGCCGAAGCCGGCGTGGGCGGCAGCTCCGAAACGCTGATGAAAACCGCGCACGATCGCTCCGCCGAGCGTCACAGCGTGGATTACGGCTCCAATGCGCGCCACATCTCCGACATGACGGACCCGGACGAGAACTATTTCGTGCTGCTCGGCGGCCAGGACGGCTGGTTCAACAGCACGACCATCCTGGACCAGTGGGAGCTGTGGCGCCGCGGCGACTACGTCCGCGTGCCGCTGACGCTCGACGCGATCCGCGCGAGCTTTCCGCACGTACTCTCCCTGGAAAACTGACTCGAGGTGGCGGAGACGCCCGCAACGGGACCATGTACGACGCGACCTGGATGCTGCGGCTCTACGCCCGGCGGCGCCTTCGGCAGCTGGAGGCGATGGAGTCACAGCCGACGCAACGCCACGTGCTCGCGTCCCTCATCCACCGCGGTCGTCGCACCAAATTCGGTCGAGACCACGGGTTTTCGTCCGCCTGGTCCCTCGACGACTACCGGGCGCGCGTGCCGCTGCGCGACTACGATGCCTTCTGGGAAGCCTATTGGCAGGCGGCCTTTCCCCGCCTCACCGACTGCACGTGGCCCGGCCTCGTTCCCTGGTTCGCCGTGTCGTCGGGGACGGCCACCGGCACCACGAAATACATCCCCGTGAGCCGGGAGATGCGCCGCTCGAACGTGCGCGCGGGCGCCGAGCTCTTGACCCACCATCTCGCCAACCGACCCGAGAGCCGTCTGTTCGCGGGCCGCGTCTTCATGCTCGGCGGCTCGACCGGCCTGGTGCGCCAGGCGCCGGGGGTCTTCAGCGGAGACCTGAGCGGCATCGCCGCGGCGTCGATGCCCGGCTGGGCGCGCCTGCGATACTTCCCGCCACGCGATCTCGAGGGCATCGCCGACTGGCAGGTCAAGATCGGCCGCTTCGCCGAACGCTCCCTGGACACGGAGATTTCGGCGATCGCCGGCACGCCGAGCTGGCTGCTGATCTTCTTCGAGCGGCTGGCCGAAGTCGCCAGCGCCCGCAGGGGCAGCGCGGCGCGGCGGATCGCCGACATCTATCCTGACCTTGAGCTGCTGTCGCCCGGCGGCGTCGCCTGGGCGCCCTATCGCGACCGCTTCGCCGCCTTGCTCGAAGGCAGCCGCGCGGAGACGCGCGAAGTCTATCCGGCGAGCGAAGGCTTCTTCGCCATCGCGGACGGTGACGACGGCGCGGGCATGCGGCTCCTGCTCGACACCGGGATCTTCTACGAGTTCATCCCCGTCGATCAGCTCGACAGCGCGCGCCCGGATTGCCGCTGGATCGGCGACGTCGAGCCGGGGGTCAACTACGCACTGGCGGTGACCACCTGCGCCGGCCTCTGGCGCTACCTCGTGGGCGACACGGTGACCGTGGTCG